>NZ_JBTKVX010000005.1:0-215029 GCF_054457175.1 Flavobacterium hauense | reverse complement strand
GCCCCAGAACTTTCGTTCTCAAAGCGGCTGCAAAACTACAACTTCTTTTTAATCCCGCAAGCTTTTTCAAAAAAAAATTTTTCTTTTTTTAAAGCCTACCTTTTTAAGTCTTCCAGTCTTTTATGAACTTCCAAATCCTTGCGGTTTGGGAGGGCAAAGATAAATACTTTTTCCCTTTAATTCCAAAAGTTTTCTGAACTTTTTTTTCGGTTATTTCTACTCCTTAGTACAAGGGTAAAAATGCGGTCAGTATCTCAAAGTACGTTGCTCTGTTAAGCGGGGTGCAAAGGTAAATCCTTTTTCCTTTTAATTCCAAAAGTTTTCTAAACTTTTTTTGTTTCGGAAACCTCTATGATAAAAAAAAGCTGCCTTTTCAGACAGCTTTTAATTTGTAATTACATATTCATCAGCCAGTTCCGAACCGAAACCGCTTCATTAATTATTCCTCTCAATTCAGAAATTTTAACTCTATCCTGCTGCATACTGTCGCGATGACGTATAGTTACCGTCTGATCTTCGAGTGTCTGGTGGTCAACCGTGATACAAAAAGGGGTACCTAAAGCATCCTGTCTTCTGTAACGGCGGCCTACTGCATCTTTCTCGTCATAAGCCACATTGAAGTCCCATTTAAGGTCTTCGATGATTTCTCTTGCAACATCAGGCAGCCCGTCTTTCTTAACCAACGGAAGTACCGCTGCCTTAGTAGGTGCAAGCACCGAAGGAAGAGCAAGTACCGTACGTGTAGTACCGTCCTCAAGAGTTTCCTCTTTTAATGAGTTAGAGAAAACCGCAAGAAACATCCTGTCTAGGCCTACAGAAGTCTCTACTACATATGGTGTATAGTTCTGGTTTAGTTCTGTATCAAAATACTGAAGTTTCTTACCCGAGAACTGCTCATGCGCCTTAAGGTCAAAGTCAGTTCTTGAGTGTATACCCTCAAGTTCTTTAAAGCCGAATGGGAAGTTAAACTCAATATCGGCAGCAGCATTAGCATAGTGTGCCAGCTTTTCGTGATCATGAAAACGGTAGTTCTCTTTACCAAGACCTAATGAAAGGTGCCATTTTAGCCTTGTTTCTTTCCAGTACTCATAATATTTCATCTCTTCGCCCGGACGAACGAAGAATTGCATTTCCATTTGTTCGAACTCACGCATACGGAAAATAAACTGTCTTGCAACAATCTCGTTACGGAAAGCCTTACCCGTTTGTGCAATACCAAACGGTATTTTCATACGGCCGGTCTTCTGTACGTTCAGGAAGTTCACGAATATACCCTGTGCCGTTTCCGGACGAAGGTACAAGTCCATTGCAGTAGCAGCTTCAGCACCCAGCTTGGTACCAAACATCAGGTTAAACTGACGTACCTCTGTCCAGTTTTTAGAACCGGTTTCAGGATCGGCGATCTCAAGCTCTTCGATAAGTGCTTTTACGTCGGCAAGGTTCTCTGTTTCCAGCGAGCGTGCCATACGCTCAAGTATCTCTTTCTTTTTAGCAAGGTATTCTACCACACGTGTATTAGTGGTAATAAATTCCTGTTCGTTAAAGGCATCGCCAAAACGCACTCTTGCTTTTTCTATTTCTTTTTGGGCTTTCTGGTTTATCTTCTCGGCATAATCCTCAATAAGCACATCGGCCCTGTATCTTTTTTTAGAATCTTTGTTGTCGATCAAAGGGTCATTAAAGGCATCTACGTGCCCCGATGCTTTCCATGTTGTGGGGTGCATAAAGATCGCGGAATCAATTCCCACAATATTCTCATGCATCTGCACCATAGATTTCCACCAGTATTCCCTGATATTCTTTTTCAGTTCGGCACCATTTTGCGCATAATCATATACAGCGCTAAGTCCGTCGTATATTTCGCTCGACGGGAAAATAAACCCGTACTCTTTTGCATGCGAAATAACATTCTTAAATAAATCTTCTTGTTTTGCCATAGTTGTGCAAAAATATAAAAACCAGTTGTATATACCGCCTCACAATAATCAGAAAATATCTGCCTCTGCAATTACTAAGGGAAATATATTATTTCAACAGCATTTTAACGCATTAATAGGATTAATTCTATTTTTCTGAAAACCAGACACTAATTTATTATATTTACAATCAAATCACACCCCCAATGATTAGATCCTTACTTAATTTACTTTTCCCAAAACCATGTTCGGGATGCGGCAAGACGCTATTAGAAAGCGAACATTTGGTTTGTACTCACTGCCGGCACGACATGCCTTTTACGCAGCATCATCTTGACGAGAATAACGAAACCGTAAAAAAATTCAGAGGCAGGCTTCCTTTAGAACATGCTTCATCGGTAGTGTACTTCCATAAAGAAGGTATTGTTCAGGAACTTATCCACAACATGAAATACCGCGGTAAAGAAGAGATAGGCTCCCTTATAGGGAAATGGTATGCTCAGGATATTAAAGATGTTGAGGCCTTAAAGACCGTAACCGAAGTAGTACCGGTACCACTACATAAAAAAAGGCTGCGCCAGAGAGGTTATAACCAGGTTGCCGGTTTTGGCAAAGCACTGGCAGAAGGCCTTGGCAAAGACTTTAACAACGATATATTGCTGCGCACAACCTATTCCAAAACCCAGACAAAGAAAAATCTTGAAGCAAGGGCAGAAATAATAAGCGAAGCCTTTGATGTCAGGCCAACCGGTAACGAAACCAACAAGCATTTTCTGTTAGTAGATGATGTGATTACCACCGGTGCTACTCTTGAAGCCTGCGGCAAAGCACTGCTTAAGATTCCCGGAGCTAAAGTAAGCATCGTCACCATTGCTTATGCTCATAGTTAAGCATTCGCTTTAGCCACGAATCACTCCAATTTTACAAATTATATAAGCAATTCTGAAAAATTAGTATCCTTGCATGCAACCTGTCTGCCGGCAGGCAGGTTCGTGTCAAAAAAATTTCCTTAAGACGGAATATAATCGTTATTTTGTGCAGTCAAAGAATACGATATGCTGAAAAATAGAATTCTCCTTTTTTTACTGTTTGCCTCCCTGGCTTTTACTTCATGTGCTAAAAGAGGTAGTATCACCGGAGGAGCAAAAGACACTATTCCTCCTTACATCACCGGCAGTTCTCCCAAGAACATGAGCACCGAATTTAAAGGCAGTGAGATACGTATAAACTTTAACGAATATATTAAGATAAAAGACGTAAACAAGCAGCTTATCATCTCACCGCCAATGGAAAATCCACCGGTGATTACCCCTGCCGGAAGCTCGAGCAAGTTTATCAACATAAAAATAAAAGACACTCTTAAAGAAAACACCACATACAGCTTTAACTTTGGGCAGAGTATTACTGACAATAATGAAGGTAATCCGTATTCCCAGTTTAAATTCATATTCTCTACAGGTACCTATATTGATTCGCTTACACTTAACGGAAAAATCAAAGATGCTTATTCTGCCAAAACTGATAATTTTGTTACCGTGATGCTTTATGAGGCCGACTCCACTTTTACCGATTCTACCATCTACAAACAACGTCCACGTTATGTGACCAATACACTGGACAGCATGGTACAGTTTTCGCTGCAAAACCTTAAGCAGGGCAAATACCATCTTTTTGCACTGAAGGACGGAAATAACAATTATAAATTTGACCCAAAAACAGACAAACTTGGTTTTCTTAATCAAACCATAAATGTGCCTAACGATACAATTTATGAACTCGAGCTGTTTCAGGAAAAAAGGCCATTTAAAGCATTAAAGCCAATTCAGGCGAATTCCAATAAGCTCTATGCCGGATATGAAGGCAAAGACTACGAAAACATAAAAATACAGGTACGCAATGGTGCCGATACTGAAGATATTCCATCTATAGCCACTAAGGTTAAAGACAAAGACTCGTTGCAGGTATGGCTTCCCCGAAAGATTACTGCCGACTCTCTTAAAGTAACCGTAACATACCGCGATTCTATTAAAAAGTTCAATGTGAAATTCAAAGAACTCAAAGCCGCCGATTCACTTGCTATTGATGCAGTACAAAAAGGAGGGCTGCATTTCAGGGAAAAGTTCACACTTTCATCCAGTACTCCGCTTATCAGCATAGACAGCACAAAAATACGCCTGATAAACAAGGATTCTATTGCCATGAAATACACGATGGCCTACGATAAACTTAAACAGGAACTGGTCTTTGATTTCCCGAAAGAGGAAAGCCAAAAATATACCATGACACTCATGCCCGGTGCACTTAAAGACTTCTACGAAAAAGAGAACGACACCCTTAATTACAAGTTATCCACAAGAACCTATGCCGACTATGGCAACCTGCGCCTGACACTTGCCAATGCAAAAAGATTTCCGCTGATGCTGGAAGTACTTAACAGCAAAGGAACTGTCGAAGCTTTCTACTATTCTGAAGGTGAAACCAAAATAAACTTTGATGCCGTATTGCCCGATAAATATACACTAAGGATATATTATGACGACAATAAGAACAAAGAATGGGATACCGGCGACTACCTGCTAAGACGACAGCCGGAAGAGGTTATCTATATGCCTAAGGTAATAGATGTGCGTGCTAACTGGGATCCGGAAGAAATCTTTAATCTTGGAGACTAAAACTATCCCTGTCGCTTAAGAAATCAAACTTTTTACGGGTTTCAAGCATGCTTTGCTTATTCATTTCTACAGTAAAGACACCTTCGCTCTCCGAAGGAGCAATTACATTGGCACCAAGGAAGTCAACAACCTGAGAATGCCCGGGATAATTATGCCCATTATTGTCCTGCCCTGTCCTGTTCACGCCTGCCACATAACACATATTTTCAATAGCACGAGCCTTTAACAAGGTATCCCACGCATGAATGCGCGGAGCGGGCCAGTTAGCAACATAAAGTAGCAAGTCAAAATCTTCGGTGTTACGCGAAAAAACAGGAAAACGAAGGTCGTAGCACACCAGCGGACAAATCTTCCAGCCACGGTAGTCTATAATAAGCCTGTTTACACCTGCGGTATATGCTTTGTTCTCACCCGCAAGTGAAAACAGGTGGCGTTTGTCATACATCTTTATTTCGCCGTCAGGCAATGCAAACAAAAAACGGTTATAGTGATTTCCATTTTCAGCAATTACAATACTTCCTGCCACTGCACAATCTTTTGCGGCAGCCATGGCTTTCATCCATTGTATCATTTCCCCTTCCATGCTTTCAGCAACCGTTTCTGGCTCCATAGTGAAGCCCGTAGAGAACATCTCGGGTAGCAGGATAATATCCGTTTCTTCCTGAATGCTGTTAATGAGCCTTTCGAAATTAGCACGGTTAGTCCGGGCATTTTCCCAGATAAGGGAGGTTTGAATAAGAGAGATTTTCATGACAGGTGGTTTAGGGTAAAAATACAAAAAAGCGGACATAAAAAACGCCCCCGCTACAGCGGGGGCGTTTCAGTATAATTAATCTTCGTTGATTATTTAACGCTTGCGAAAAGATATTCCCTGTTCATACGTGCGATGTTCTCAAGAGAGATTCCTTTAGGACACTCAACTTCACATGCACCTGTATTTGTACAGTTACCAAATCCTTCTTCGTCCATCTGCCTTACCATGTTAAGTACACGCTGAGTTGCCTCAACCTTACCTTGCGGAAGCAATGCATACTGAGATACTTTTGCTCCAACGAATAGCATAGCCGAACCGTTTTTACAGCTTGCAACACAAGCACCACAACCGATACATGCAGCAGCCTCGAAAGACCTGTCAGCATCATGTTTAGGAACCGGGGTAGCATTAGCATCGATCGTACGTCCTGAAGTGTTTACAGAAACGAAACCACCTGCCTGCTGAATCCTGTCGAAAGAACTACGGTCAGTAACCAAGTCTTTAATTACAGGGAATGCTTTACTTCTCCATGGTTCAACATAGATAGTATCGCCATCTTTAAACGATCTCATGTGCAGCTGGCACGTTGTAACTTTACTAGCCGGTCCGTGAGCCTGTCCGTTGATGTATAGTGAACACATACCGCAAATACCTTCACGGCAGTCATGGTCAAAAGCCACAGGTTCTTTTCTTTCGTTGATAAGCTGTTCGTTCAGCTGATCAAGCATTTCAAGGAATGAACTTGCAGTAGAAACGTTATCAAGTTTGTAAGTTTCTATTTGTCCTTTAGATTTAGCATCTTTCTGACGCCAGATTTTAAGGTTTATATTTATATTTTTATTAGAAGCCATCTCTCTTGTATTTTATTTGTAGTTCCTTGCGGCAATTTTAATGTACTCATAGTTAAGAACCTCTTTATGAAGTTTCTCAGCATTAATATCGCTACCGCCATATTCCCAGGCACCCACGAAATTAAAGTTAACGTCGTCACGAAGGGTTTCACCTTCGCTATCCTGATACTCTTCTCTGAAGTGTCCTCCGGCAGATTCTTTACGCTGTAAAGCATCCATAGCCATAAGCTGTCCAAGCTCCATGAAGTCAGCAACACGGATAGCTTTTTCAAGCTCAGGGTTAAGTTCATTAGCAGATCCAGGAACATAAACATCTTTATAGAATTCAGCTCGTAGTGCATCGATCTCAGCAACAGCTTCTTTAAGACCCTGTTCGTTACGGCCCATACCTACTTTATTCCACATGATGTTACCAAGACGCTTGTGGAAGTGGTCAACCGATTTTGTTCCGTTATTATTAAGGAAACCATCGATCTGCGCTTTCACAGCATTTTCAGCTTCAACGAACTCAGGAAGGTCAGTAGAGATCTTACCTGTACGGATATCTCCTGCAAGGTAATCAGAAACTGTATAAGGAAGCACGAAGTAACCATCGGCAAGACCCTGCATTAGTGCAGAAGCCCCAAGACGGTTAGCGCCGTGGTCAGAGAAGTTAGCTTCACCGGCTACGAAACAGCCCGGAATTGTACTCTGTAAATTATAGTCAACCCAAACACCACCCATGGTATAGTGAACCGCAGGATATATTTTCATTGGTGTTTCATAAGGATTTTCGTCAGTGATCTGCTGATACATCTGGAAAAGGTTACCATATTTCTCTTCAAGCCATGCTTTACCAAGTTTGATAACTTCTTCGTCAGAAGGATTGTGGTTACCTGATGCATACGCAGTCTGTTTACCTTTACTGATGATCTCCGAAGAGAAATCAAGATAAACACCTTCATTAGTATCATTCGCCTCAATACCAAAACCTGCATCGCAACGCTCTTTAGCAGCTCTTGAAGCTACGTCACGCGGCACAAGGTTACCAAAAGCAGGGTATCTTCTTTCAAGGAAATAATCCCTGTCGTCTTCAGCGATCTGTGTTGGCTTCATGCTTCCTGAACGGATAGCTTCAGCATCTTCTTTTTTCTTAGGAACCCAGATACGTCCTGAGTTACGAAGCGACTCAGACATCAGCGTAAGCTTAGACTGGTTTGTTCCGTGAACCGGGATACATGTAGGGTGGATCTGTACGTAGCAAGGGTTTGCGAAGTAAGCTCCTTTTTTGTGTATTTTCCATGCAGCAGTCACGTTACTTCCCATTGCATTTGTAGAAAGGAAGTATACGTTACCGTAACCACCTGATGCAACGATCACAGCGTGTGCTGAATGTCTTTCGATTTCTCCTGTAACAAGGTTACGTGCAATGATACCACGTGCTTTTCCATCAACCTTAACGATGTCAAGCATCTCGTGACGGTTATACATAGCAACATTACCAACACCTATCTGTCTTGAAAGTGCAGAGTACGCACCTAACAATAACTGCTGGCCTGTTTGTCCTGCAGCATAAAATGTACGCTGAACCTGTGTACCACCAAACGAACGGTTGTCAAGCATCCCTCCGTAATCGCGGGCAAAAGGAACACCCTGAGCCACACACTGGTCAATAATATTTCCGGAAACTTCGGCAAGACGGTGAACGTTTGCTTCACGTGCCCTGTAATCTCCTCCTTTTATAGTATCATAAAACAGTCTGTAAACGCTGTCACCATCATTTTGGTAGTTTTTAGCGGCATTTATACCACCCTGAGCAGCAATAGAGTGCGCACGGCGTGGAGAATCCTGGAAAGCAAATGCCTTAACATTGTATCCCATCTCACCAAGCGACGCAGCAGCAGCAGCTCCTGCAAGGCCTGTACCTACAACAATTACATCAATCTTTGGCCTGTTGTTTGGGGCAACCAGTCTTAAATGGTCTTTATATTTCGTCCATTTTTCGGATATATGCCCTTCGGGTATCTTAGAATCTAACATAGTTACTGATGTTGATTATTTTATAAAAAAGTGAATATATACAGGGATGACAGCAAACAATAGCGGAACTATTATCGCGAATGCATACCCGAATGTTTTAATGAATCCGTTGTATTTAGGATTGTTGGCACCCAAAGACTGGAATGCGCTGCCAAAACCATGGTAAAGGTGGAATCCTAAAACTATCATAGAGATAACGTAAAGTATCGTGAAAAGCAAACCATACTGAGGCTGCTTGAAGAATTCAACCGTAATCTTGTAAAGGTCTTTGTAACCCTCTTTCAATTTTACATTAGCACTTGCTTCATAAAATTCAGTTCTGTTCTCTATTTTAATCTGACCCTGCTCTACCTGCATTTTAGGAATATATCCTCCATCAGTAGTAAGATAAAACTCCTGTGGCATACCGCCGGCGTTTATCATAACTGTCTGAAGCGGCATTGCTTTATCAAAGTGCATCCTTGCCCAGAAGCTTACCATGTGCGTAACGATGAAAATAAGAATAACTGTACCTAATACAGCCATATTTCTCGAAGCCCAGATCGTGTTCTTACCCGGTCTGTTCATTACATAGCTTACCGGCCTTGCTTTGCGGTTCTGTACTGTAAGCACGATACCGTCGATAGCATGGAATAGGATTGAAATGTAAGTTAGGTAAGAAAGAATTTTTACCGCCGGGTTAGTTGTCATAAACAATGCGTACTGGTTGAAGTGCAGTGCAGCATCTTTACCTGAAGACAACAATTGAAGGTTACCCAGTAAATGCCCTGTAAGAAACAGGCAGAGAAATAAACCTGTTAAAGCCATCCAGTATTTCTTGGCGATGGAAGACTTCAAAAATGCAGATTTTGCCATAATGTATGATTAAATAAGGATAAGGTTTTTAAAAAATCAAACAAAAATAAGGCTAAATGAAATTAACTACAACCTTTGCGGCTTATTTATAATGAGTTTAAAGTGCTCCTTTTCCTGAACTATTGGCAACAAAAAATTATGTTTTAAGAACTTTTAACCTCAAAACATCTAAAAATCTGCAATATAAATGCAATTCTTACAATTTATAACTACTGAGTCTTTGTCATATCCTCATCTACAACAAGAATAAAATCGGCAAGTTTAAGGTTCTCTTTTTCAAGTTTCAGTACATCTTTTTGCGACACAGCAGCGATTGTCATAATTTTTACAGCCGGCTTTTCTCTTTTAAGATACCAGTTAATACCTTCAAAATTATTACTGTGATAGGTTCCGTTATAGTGAATAAAGATAGTTCCCGGTTTAAGATTCTTAGCAATAAAATGAGCCATAGTAGCATCTTTTATCGCCTGAGCTTTAGGCATGTTAGATGTCGCATGGTCACCCATCATTTTCATCATCTCTACATAACCCGGCAGATTGGCATCATATTCTATTGGCAAAGGAGCGATCCATTGTTTTTCTTCTGCCGTAAGGCTGTTTAGCGACTCAAGTCCCTGTTTGTTCACCTGTCTTGCATAACGCCTTGGCACGTTCGTAGCAATGAACGGAAAATGCTTTTCTTTAGCATAGTCTACCAAAGGCTTATAGTCGGTTTTATGATTTGGCCAAAGACGTGCCGTAGAATCAAAAACCTTTTGATTGATCTCCCCTTTCAGGTACTGGTCAAGTTGTTTCTGGTTATCGGCCTCGATCATTTCGGCGCCCAGAACCAGCTTATTTTTCTCACCAAGGTCTTTGGTGAGCTCCAGCTGCAACCAGTGAATCAAAGAGTTATCATGAAGCTCGCCAAAAAACACCACTTCGGCATCTCCTGCCGCATTCAGCATTTTTTTATAGGTAACGGCCTTACCATCTTTGTTGAATATCTGGTACCCCTGTTTGTCCTGGGCTGTTGCAAAAGTAAAAGTGATAAAGGCAGCTAAAAGCGTATATAATTTCATGATAACCTGATTTGAATTTATTGCAGGCAAAAATAGGCATAACATCTTATTTAGAAATTGTCTAATTAAGAAAATTGTCCCCTATTTTGTTATAATTTGATAAAAATGAAAACCGGAATCATTTTATCAGCACAACCAAACATTCCTCTTACTAATTTTAGCGTTCCAAATAAGATAGCATGACTACCGGAATTGATGCAATAGCTTTTGATATCGCCAAACTATATTTGCCTATACAAACATTGGCACAGGCACGTGACATTGACCCTGACAAACTTGAAAAAGGCCTAGGCCTGCTCAGGATGACATTGCCCGATGCCCATCAGGATGCTGTGGTATTTGCTGCCAATGCATTGACAAAGCTTATCGAGCAAAACAATGTCAATCCAAAGGAAATTGCCCGTATTTATGTAGGTACAGAGAGTGGCGTAGACAGCGCAAAGCCCATTGCCTCATTTCTTGTCGGCCTAATGGACCAAAAGTTTGGATTGGGCACATTTTTGCACTGCGACGCAGTAGATTTCACTTTTGCCTGCATTGCCGGAGTCGATGCATTACAAAACTGCCTTGATTTTATCAGACTAAACCCAACAAAAAAGGCTATTGTAGTCACTACAGATATTGCAAAATACGACCTCGAATCGACCGGGGAATATACCCAGGGAGCGGGGGCACTTGCCATGCTGATTACGGCCAACCCAAAAATTATCGCTTTCGACACTAACTGGACAGTAGCTACCGGAAACAACTTCGACTTCTTCAAGCCACGACGTACCATTGAAAAAAGCGAGATTACAGGTGATGATGCTAACGAACCGTGGTTTGGTAATCTCGAGACCGAAATAGAAATACATAAAGACCAGCCGGTGTTTGACGGACAATATTCAAACTTTATTTATACCGACAAGGTTAAGAGCACCTACTTTATGCTGAAAGAGCTCAAAGGCATTCAGGTACCGCTTTATGATCAGTGGCACAGCATCATTATGCACCTGCCCTATGCCTATCAGGGACGAAGAATGTTTTCGGAGATTTACAATTTTGATTCAGATAATCCGCTTACAAGCCAGCGACTATCCCCCGAAGAATTTCAGGCAAGATTAAAAGAAGTACCGAAGTCGGCCGAATACAAAGAATTTGTAAACCAGAAACTGCAGCCTGCCGAAATAGCATCTTCACTTATAGGCAACCTGTATACAGGATCTGTATTTATGGGATTGTTGTCCACTTTGAGCCATTTCGCAAAGACTGAAACCGACCTGACCGGAAAGATTTTTGGCTTTTTGGCCTACGGAAGCGGATCGAAGTCGAAAGCTTTTGAGGGTATCATTCAGCAAAGCTGGAAAGAAGCAGTACAAAACGTACTGCTATTTGAAACCCTTGCCAAAAGCAACGAGATAGATTTTGAGACCTACCTGAAGCTGCACAAAAAAGAGCAAAAAGAGAGCATTTTGGCGCCATCCGGCGAATGGATACTGGATAGGATAGAAAAAGAAATCCCGAATCTGGTTGGGGCAAGGTATTATAAGTGGGTGGAGTAGTTATAAAAAATCGCTTACCCTAAGTATATCATCATAATTAACTTTACCAATCATCTTATTTTCAACCAGATACTCTTCAGAGTATTTTTTAATCAAAGAATTATAATCTGCTCTTAAATCATTAAGATTAATAGCAATTTCACGAATGCCAATATCTGTTAAATAAGTTACATCATAAGCATGATTTATTTTAACCACAAGGGCTTTAACAACTTTAATTTCGTCATTTGATCTAATTTCAATTCCTAAAATTTTACCTTCAACAAGTTTATCTAAAATTAAGGGTTTGACAAAAATTGCACGTTCAACATTTACGCCTCCAATAGCTATATCATTAATCTCCACCAATCTATTTTTAATAGGAAACATAAATTTTAAATTTTTGACAAATGAATCATTTGAGTTAATAATATTAACTCTAGAAATTGAATTATATAAATTTGGTTGTAAATTATTCTGGAAATTTGACAATAATTCCATTAATATATCTCTTTGGCTTAATGCGTTTAATCTTTTTGCGCTTACTAATAGTGTGTAGTTTGGCTCTAGATAACTATCATTCGGTATAAATAGGATTAAATCATAATTTTCTCCAGAAAGTCTAAAATCGTTCTTGTAAATTAAAAATTTTTCAAGCCGATTTTCTATTATTTTAAAAATTGTTGTATTCACCATCTTTTTTTTATCCAAGTTAAAATCCCATCTGTTCTATCTTCTAATGCATCAATCACATCACTAATATCAGCTTGAGAACTAGTCCCAATAGACTTATAACGAAAAACTTCAGACCAACTAGTGACTATCGACCAGTTTGTTTTAAATCTAATATTAGAATTTAATTCATTATCAAAACTTTTTTGCAAACCACCTAATTTAATTAAAGTTTCAAATTTATGAGTCATAAAAGACCTGGAAACTTCTCCAGAATCTGGATAATCAGAATCTAATATTTTGCATATCCTAGCTTTTAAAGCTGTTTCAATTACATATCCAGATAAGTATTTAGCCCCATCATATGACCCTGCTCGATAAAGTATCTTAACTTCAGTTAATCTCTTTTTTGCTATCGTTTGTAATTCATTTCTACTTGGCATACACAATAAGTTAACAATCTTACAAAGTGTAAATATATAAATCTGCACCCACCCTTTAACACAACTTCTCAATAATCTTACTACTTTTGGTATCCGAATAAAACTTATTATCATGAAATACCATCAGATAGACCGCAACCTGTACATCAAGAACCGTAAAAAATTTATGGCCGAGATGAAACCTAAAAGTGTTGCGGTATTCAACTCTAACGACATTTACCCTATAAGCGCTGACAGCACCATGCCGTTCCAGCAGCACCGTGATATCCTTTATCTTACCGGTGCCGATCAGGAAGAAAGCATCCTTTTGCTGTGCCCGGATGCTCCTTATGAGCACCTGCGCGAAATACTTTTTCTTCGTGAAACCAACGAGCATATCGCTATCTGGGAAGGCGAAAAACTGACCAAAGAGCGTGCTACCGAAGTTTCGGGCATCAAAAACATACAGTGGCTTCAGGATTTCGAAAAGACACTTTTCGAAGTGATGACCTACTGCGACACTATCTATATCAACACTAACGAACATTACCGTTCGTCGGTTCAGACACAGACGCGCGAAGACCGTTTCATAAAATGGTGGAAAGAAAAATACCCTGCACACCAGGTAGCGAAAAGCAACCCGATATTGCAAAGGCTTCGTTCTGTTAAGGAAAGTGAAGAGATTGACCTTATACAGACTGCATGTAACATTACCGAAAAAGGCTTCCGCCGACTGCTTGGTTTCGTTAAGCCGGGTGTTATGGAGTATGAGATTGAAGCTGAGCTTATCCACGAGTTCGTTCGTAACCGTTCAAAAGGTTTTGCTTATACGCCTATCATCGCGTCGGGTAATAATGCGAATGTATTGCACTATATCGAAAACAACCAGCAGTGTAAAGATGGCGACCTTATCCTTCTTGACATCGCCGCCGAATATGCCAACTACTCAAGCGACCTTAGCCGTACCATTCCTGTTAATGGACGTTTCACAAAAAGGCAGCGTGAAGTTTATGATGCTGTACTTCGCGTGAAGAACGAAGCTACAAAAATGCTTGTTCCGGGGACGCTTTGGAAACAATATCATATAGAAGTAGGCAAAATAATGACATCAGAGCTTCTTGGCCTTGGCCTTATCGATAAAGCCGATGTTCAGAACGAAGACCCTGCATGGCCTGCATACAAAAAGTATTTCATGCATGGTACGTCGCACCACCTTGGCCTTGACACCCACGATTACGGATTGCTTGTTGAGCCAATGAAAGCCAATATGGTATTTACCGTAGAACCGGGTATCTATATCCCTGCAGAAGGTTTTGGTATTCGTCTTGAAGATGATGTGGTGATCCAGGAATCTGGCGAGCCTTTCAACCTGATGCGCAATATTCCTATTGAAGCAGAGGAGATTGAGAGTCTGATGAACGCTTAATTTAGTTTTCAGTCGCAGTCACAGTTTACAGTGACTCACATAAATAAAAAAACGGCTTACGATTGTAAGCCGTTTTCTTTTTTAGCAAACCTAATATTTTGAGGCAAAGGCTGGCAAAGCGACTTGTTTACAATCTTCTCTCGCATCATTTCTTTTTTATTGAAATGCCTTGAAATATTTTGGACGATTTCAGTGTAATTATCGGTTCTACCATCTGCTTTTGGTTCATCAAACTGATGATAAAATACTTTTATTGAACGACAATTATGGTGCTCAAATATTTTGTTTAACAATATTCTATCAGACAGTCCACATGAATGTCCCATTATATATAACTGAAATTTATCACTATCAATAAAATCAAGCATATCTCTATAATTCGAATTTTGCAAATATTGAAAAGACTTGATATTTTTTAAGTATTCGTTATCATCCTTTTTCTCAATTATTTTATAATCATCGTCCATTTCATCACCGAAACCAAAGTTTATCTGATTATTTAAATCATTTAATCTTCCATGAATTTGAATTTGAGGAGAATACCCATATAATGTAAAATCTGAACTATTATTCATCAAAGTAATATACTTATCGATAGAATGTGTATAATTAAAATTCAAAAATAAATTAGTAATTTGAATATCTCCAGATTTAATCATTTGATTAAGATTACCGTCAATATAAGCTTGAGTAGCTGTGTTATCAAAATCAAATAATTCTTCATGATCTTCATTCGGAAATTCTTTTAGATAATCATTATTGCCAAATGACCTTAATTGATTCACTTTGATTTTAAACAATTTCAATATATTTTGATGAAAATCATTTGGTTTTGAAAAGTCATAACACTCATTAACTGCAATTTTCAGATACTCATCTAAAAGCTTTTTAACTTCTTCAAATTCTTCATTTAATTTTTTCACTCTAGAATTACTACCTTCCTCTTTCAAACAATCTTTCAACAATTTATAGTATTCATTCTCAATATCAACCCAATTTTGAATATAATGACGATTATTAATTATTTGAAAAAAATCATTTTTTGTAAAATCAATATAGTTGAACCCTTCAGTATCTATCCTTAATTCAGAACATTTTTTGACGAATTTAATATAATCTAAATGTGTTTCTATTTTTCTAAACTCCTCGAGTATTTGCATTGGAAGATTATATACATCAAAATTGAACCTGATAAATTCATCCTGATAATCAAACTTATACCGTGGGTAACTAAAAACACTAAAGACATTACGCCAATAATCATCTATAAAATCACAATACCCTGTTGGCAAGCCGTGTGCTAAATCAAATCCGTTTCCTACAATAACAAGTCGGTTCATCTGTATATAATTGATTCCCAAATTTAAATTAAATAAGTTAACATCTTTGCGGTATTTGGATGGATAAAGTATTTTTGCAATCAATAACATAACCCTAATCCCTCTGAGATTGCCACGCTCCGTTACACTGCGCTCGCAATGACAGGGAATACTTACACCGATCATCGGACTTCCGACATCGGACCAAAAACCATGAAACAACTCGTTTACAAAAACATCAACCTTGCCTATTCCGAAACCGGAAAGGGTACGGCTATCGTTATGCTGCATGGATTTCTGGAAAACAGCAGTATGTGGGATTTTTTTGTAGCAGAGTACAGCAAGAAGTACAGGGTTATTACCATTGACCTTTTAGGCCATGGGCAGACAGAATGCCTGGGGTATGTACACACCATGGAAGACATGGCCGATGCCGTTTATGCCGTTCTGCATGAACTACGTATCCGAAAAGCGATATTCATGGGACATTCGATGGGTGGTTATGTGGCTTTGGCTTTCGCCGAACTGTATCCTGATATGATGAAGGGAATCGTATTGCAGAATTCTACTTCACGTGCCGATAGCGACGAGCGTAAAGTCAACCGCGACCGTGCCATTAAAGCAGTCAAGCAGAACTATACGGCGTTCGTACGTATGAGTATTGCCAACCTGTTTAGCGAAGAGAACCGTGAGCGTTATGCGGACGATATAGAGGCCCTGCGCGAGCAGGCTGTGAAAACACCTTTACAGGGAATTGTTGCTGCCTTAGAAGGCATGAAAATACGCAAAGACCGTGAGGTAATACTCCACTTTGCGCCTTATCCTATCCTGCTTGTATTAGGAAAACAGGACCAGAGCCTTATTTACGAAGAACACGTTGACCAGATTGAAGGCACCGATGTAAAACTGGTTACCTATCCTTACGGACATATGAGCCATATCGAAAGCCGCAAGCCGCTGCTTAAAGAAACACTGGAGTTTTTTAAGCGTTGCTAAACAAGCTTACACAAAAAGCTATTACACAGAGTCACACAAAGAAAATTCAGAGATACACAAAGACTTTTTAGATATGAAAGCACACAGAGTCTTTTCTGCCAACGGCAGAATTCTCAGAGCGCTCAAAAAATAAAACTCAGTGATACTCTGTGCTGACTTAGCGAAGCTCTGTGGTATAACTTCTGCTCCCTCTATAAACATCGGACATCCAACCTCAGACTTCCGACGTTAAACAATTTTCTCCTTAAAAGGAACATCCACATTCAGTATCTCATTGATAAGCGCCACCAATTGCGTTTTGAACTCCTCAAGCATATCGCTGTCTACAAAATCCTGCGCCGGTGCCGACTTGTCAAAGCCATCCTTAAAGCAGAAGTTCATAAAACCGCTTTTCATGTTCTTAAAGGAAACGATACCAACTTCGGTTTCCTTCCCTGCACCATGCGGTTCATACATAAAAGCGTATGTAAGCAGCTGGATTATCTTTTCATTCTTTATATCGGCAGGAAGGCCATCCCATGTTTTAAGTACAAGGTTATTTTTCTCTACTTTACCAGTTTTATAATCGGTAATACGGATTCGTCCGTTGCGTTCCTCTATACGGTCAATATTACCCGAAATCATAACAGGGTAAGGCAGGCGGCTGTCTTCAAGCAGGCGTTCAAATTTATGTTCGAGAAATAAGATCTTTACAGCATCCCCTTCAGTAAGCTGTCTTTTCTCCTGCTTCAGGAAGTTGTGCACGTTACGTTTGGCAACCTCAAAAGCAAGCAGGTTACGTCCTTTTTTAACTTCCCCTTCTTTGTAGACTAGTTTAAACTGCCTCATCACTTCATCATCTGCCAGTGCCGCCATATTATCGACATCGTGAGTTGCCAGGAATTTCGCAACATATGGCGTATACAGCACTTCCAATGCCCCGTGGATGATAGTCCCGAGCGTATTCAGTGCTATGCTTTCTTCTACTTCTTCTGCTTCGCTTATGCGCAGCACCCTTTGATAGTAGAATTGCATCGGGTTACGGATATACCCCGTCAGTGCCGATGGCGAAAAGCCTTTAACAGTTGCGATCTCCTTCAGACGTTCCATTACCTTTTGGGTTTTGGGTACGACCATAGGTTCATAGGCCTTTGGCGGAAGGACAGCATTATATATTTCGGAAGTCAGCGTGTGTTTCTGCTGCTTCTCAATTTCGAGCTGGGTAAGGAAACGGCTGCGTTCGCCGGCATCAAGCCCTTCACTTTCGGTATTGTAAAGCAGGTAAATATTTTTCGCCCGCATTAGCAAATGATAAAAGTGAAAACTGTAAATCGCATCTTTCTCTTTGTAAGTTGGCAATCCCAGTTCACGTTTTACATCATAAGGAATAAAAGAATTCTGTGTCTTTCCGGCAGGGAATTTCCCTTCGTTCATAGAGGTGATGATTACATTCTCAAAGTCGAGAACACGGCTTTCCAACACTCCCATTATCTGAAGGCCGGATAATGGCTCTCCTTCAAACGAAACTTCAGCAAGATCGATTACCTGTTTGTATATGGTGTAAAGCACCGGGATACTGTCCATCTGCGGATGCGCCTCGTAGTAATTGATAAGCTTGTTGATTACTTTAAAAATAGAATACAAAAACGCCTTCGCAATCTTATCTTCTTCCTCGTCATCACTCATAAAACCTTTGAGCGTAACCAGAATATCAGATAACCTGTTGAGTATATCTCCTACATTGCCATCCCAACGGTCAAAAAGCAATTTGAAAAATGGCGAAGCATCAGCATGCAGCTCATATAATTTGGAATGCGAAAAGAAGGTAAAGTTATTTTGATTAATCGCCTCTATAAGTTCCGTCGCTTCCGAATAAGGCTCTACAAGCGGATGCGTTAATACATCAAGTACCTCACGGTAATAAAGCGTATAATTTTTCTCATTACGGTTAATGGCATTAGTATGCAGCTTAAACAATTTCTGTATCAGCAATTGCGCCGGATTGTTCTTACTGCTGTACCCCATTGTGATATTCAGGGCACCTACGCTTTTCGGCAGGCTGTACAACAAGGGAATGAGCATGCTTTCTTCACCCAATACCAGTGCGGTTTTATCAAGACTGTAACCCTCTTTCTGAAACTGCTCTACCAGTTCACCTGCAATCTTAGCCTGTCCTACGGTTTTTGGCGTACCAATGATGTGAATATTCTTCGACTGGCTGAACTCTTCCGTAATCCATTCAAACGGCTGTAATGCATATTGTTTCCACTCTTTCCTGAAACGCCTTATGAATAGTCCCGCATCGTGATACGGATCGCTTAAGAAAGCATTGTCTATATCCCAATATACTTTGGCCTGCCCAAGCGACATCAGATGCTGGATTATCTTTTCCTCAGCAGCATTCAGCGCGTTGAAACCTGCAAATACCATTTGCCCTTTGGTAAAAGAATTCGAAAAGTGATGGATATTGTTTACGGCTTCACGGTAAATGAGCCCCTGATAACCTGCGCCTTTTTCTAATAGGTGCGCATAAAGCGTAGTATAATAGGAAGGCAGCAATTTCCAAAACTCAAGATAGTTCTCGATCATGGTAGTGCGCCTGTCTACATCTAC
The DNA here is from genome assembly GCF_054457175.1 of Flavobacterium hauense. Lineage (NCBI taxonomy): Bacteria > Pseudomonadati > Bacteroidota > Flavobacteriia > Flavobacteriales > Flavobacteriaceae > Flavobacterium > Flavobacterium hauense. The sequence continues at coordinate 195,954 of NZ_JBTKVX010000005.1, read as the reverse complement.
GGCCCAGTGTTCTATTTCCTGAATGTTTTCAAGATAGGTAAGTACGTGCACGGGATTTAACAGATAGCGGTCTATCTCATTAAAATCCTGAAGCAGTGTTTTTGCCCAGTTGGCAAAAGTTTCGAATGGCTGTTGCTTTTCTTTTGGCGTAAGGCCAATATACAGGGTATAAAATTCAAACAGCAGTTCAATAGTATCTATAGAACGGATGCCCGCCACATTCTGCACAAAATCTTCTATACTGATAATCTTTGGTGCAAATACCGTTTCGGTAAGTTGCTTTTTCAGCGCTTCCAACAGGAATATCCTGGCTCTCTTATTGGGCAGCACCACAACCACATCGGGTAGTGTGTTGCCATAATCCTGTATCAATTGGGTACTTAGCTTATCGAGGAATGTTACATCTGCCATGGCATAAAAATAAAAAAACGCCCCCGATTTGGGGGCGTTTCCTGTATTTATTTTGGGAGGTTATCCTTATTCTTTGATAAGTTTAACTACAACCCTTCTGTTTTCAGCTTTACCTTTTGCAGTCTTGTTAGAAGCAATTGGTTGAGTTTCACCGAAACCAACAGCTTTAAGTCTGTCAGCTGCGATACCGTTCTCTACTAAGTAAGCTTTAACTGCAGCTGCTCTGTTTTCAGAAAGCGTTTGGTTAAGTGCGTTACTACCATCGCTGTCAGTGTGACCTTCAAGGATGAATTTAGAGTTAGGGTACTCTTTGAAAATTTTGTTCATGTTCTCAAGAACTACAACAGTTCCTTCTTTGAATGTAGATTTACCGCTGTTGAATAAGATAGTTTTAGCATACTCATTCAGTCTTTTGATAACTTCTTCAGTTACTTCAGGACATCCTTTGTTAGCTACAGTACCTTTAACATCAGGACAAAGATCATCTTTATCTAGAACACCATCACCATCAGTGTCTGGCCATGGACATCCAGCGTTTTCTTTAGGACCTTTAACATCCGGACATTTATCGTTTTTATCAGCGATACCGTCACCGTCTGTATCAGGACATCCTTGTAGGCTAGCAGGACCAGCTACTTCAGGACAAGCGTCATCTTTATCAGCGATACCATCACCGTCAGTATCAGGACATCCCTGGAATTGAGCAAGACCAGCTACTTCAGGACAAGCGTCATCTTTATCAGGAATACCGTCACCGTCAGTATCAGGACATCCCTGGAACTGAGCTAGACCTGGTACATCCGGACAAGCGTCGTCTTTGTCATAGATACCATCTTTATCAGTGTCTTTTCCACCGAATTTGAAGCTAAGACCAGCAAAATGCTGAATGTGTCTTGGCACGTTAGCCTCATTTTGATCTTCAAATGTATGTTTGTAAGTAGACTGAAGTGTAAGACCAACATTTTCTGTAAACCAGAAGTTGAATCCGATACCTCCGTTTAATGTACCGTTACCTTGCTCGTCCATCCATGTGTAACCTCCACCAATGTGAACGTATGGATTGAACCAGCTTTTTGGTAAAATGCTATATTTAACGATAGCATCTACTCCGTAGTACGTAAGGTCATCTGCAGGAACTTTTACAATGATATGAGTACTGCTAGGATCATCAAGATACAATTCGTCAATTTTGTTAACCGATCCAGTTAAACCAACTGATAAGTTGTTTCCAATGTGTCTTGACACGTTAATGTAAGATACTGATGGAAGTACATTCCACTCACTTACTTTAAAATACTTGTTGAAATTGTCAGTGAAATCAGCACTAGCGCCAAAACGGGTACTAACCGCGTTAACACCGAAGCCAATTTGCCACGGATTGTCTTCGTCCTGCGCCTGCGCATTCAAGCTCAAGGCCATAAGTGCAGCAACGAAAAGTTTGTTAAGATGTTTCATACTTTATTTAATTACAAAGGTTATATGCAGACAAATTTACTCTGTTAAAATTGAACAGCAAAACGTTTTATTAAAATTTATCCTACGGAAGGGTCTAAAATGTCGTTAAATTATAGTTAACGATTTCCCAACCTCTGAAAATGAAGCGATTGCATGGTCCAAATGTTCCTTAGTATGGGCCGCTGAAAGCTGTACTCTTATCCTCGCTTTGTCTTTTGGAACCACCGGAAAGAAGAATCCGATCACATAAATGCCCTTTTTAAGCAATTCATCAGCCATAACCTGGGATAATTTAGCGTCATACAGCATTACAGGAACGATTGCAGAGTCACCATCGATGATATCAAAGCCTGCTTTTTTCATTCCTTCTTTAAAATAATTGGTATTCCACTCCAGCTTATCCCTAAGACTTGTATCTTTCTTAAGAAGCTCAAACACCTTTAGTGAAGCACCTACAATAGATGGCGCAAGCGAGTTAGAGAACAGGTATGGCCTTGAACGCTGCCTTAATATTTCAATGATTTCTTTTTTAGCCGTAGTATATCCGCCCATGGCACCACCAAGCGCTTTACCGAATGTACCTGTGATTATATCTACTCTGCCCATTACACCTTTAGCCTCAAGCGTACCTTTTCCGGTTGCGCCAATGAAACCTGCTGCGTGGCATTCGTCTACCATTACCATTGCATCATATTTATCTGCAAGGTCACATATCTTGTCAAGCGGAGCCACAACTCCATCCATTGAGAACACACCATCAGTAACGATAAGCTTAAAACGGTGTCCTGCTTCGGTAGCTTTTATAAGCTGCTCTTCCAGCTCCTGCATGTTGTTATTGGTATAACGGTAACGTGCCGCTTTACATAAACGCACACCATCAATAATAGAAGCGTGGTTAAGGCTGTCAGAGATAATGCAGTCTTCTTCGCCAAGCAATGGTTCGAATACGCCACCATTAGCATCAAAAGCTGCAGCATATAATATAGTGTCTTCAGTTCCGTAAAAATCGGCAACTGCTTTTTCAAGTTCTTTGTGAATATCCTGCGTACCACAAATGAAACGCACCGATGACATACCGAAACCATGAGTATCAAGCGCGTCTTTGGCAGCCTGTATCACTTCAGGGTGCGACGAAAGCCCAAGGTAGTTGTTCGCACAAAAGTTAAGTACTTTCTGACCTGAGTCTAATGTTATCTCTGCTCCCTGTGGCGAAGCGATGATACGCTCCTTTTTGTAAAGGCCGTTTTCTTTTATCGTTTCAAGTTCGGCTGTTAAGTGCTCTTTGATCTTTCCGTACATTTTTATGTCGTTTAAGTTTATAGATTATAGTTTTCTCAAAAAATCAGGTCAAATTTACCACATTTATAGTTTCACCTATATATACGAGTGTTTTTTTAATCACTTTGAGCCCCATTTCTTCCAGTGCCAATTGATAGGATGCCAGCTGCGCTTCATATTTAGGCTGATGGGTACCCGTTTTATAATCCAGAAGCAGAGCATTATCCCCTTTTATAGCAACTCTGTCGGGTTTGATGGTCTGTACATCGTGGCGAATAATGCTTTGCTCATTATATATAATGTTATCTTCGCCAAAGAAGACATTAAGTTCCGGATGGAATATAACCGCCCTCAATGTTTTCTCAACCTCTTCCCTTTGGCTTCTTACTATCAGTCCGTCTTCAATTGCTCTAACCAATGCAACCGGAATATCATGTTCTGTTTTTACAAACGAGAGTATTTCGTGCATCACATTTCCAAACTCAATCGCCTTTAATCGGGTTGTTCCCCACATAAGCGATTCGCGCTGCGCGATCTTCACCCCACGCGGACTGAATCGCTGGCCTACTACCTTAATGTTCTGCTGTTGTTTTTCAATCTCTTCATCGGGCGATAGTTTTGCAGGACTGCCAAACTCATATTGGGCAATGCGGTTGTCAAACAGCTGCTTTTGCATCAGGTATTTAATAAAATAGGACGACATATTATTTGTCAACTCGCCCTTACTGGTAAAATTCCTATTCGAGATAATGTACAGCTGCTCTTCGGCACGGGTTAACGCCACATATAATATATTGATATTATCCAACAGCTCTTCCTGCGATTTTATAAAGTACAGTTCTGATGCTTTTTCGCCATACTGGGCAACATCCTTGTTACTGTCTACTAATGCCTTTTGGAATTCAAATGTAGTATCGTCAAGCTCCAGCCACATCTTACTGCGGGGTGAACGGCTGTAATCTTCTTCCGCAAACGGGAAGATCACAACAGGAAACTCCAGGCCTTTAGACTTATGTATGGTCATGATTCGCACGGCATCATTACCCTCGGGCGACGGGATGCTGAATTTGGAACCGTTCTTATCCCAGTAATCCAGAAAATCGGCAATACCCGACTGCGTACGCATATCTCTCTCGAGCACAAGGTCAAGAAAATACTGCACATAACTCTGGTTGCTTTTCTGCTTAATAAAAGCATCAACTATAGTTTCAACTGCCTCATACAAGGAGCGTTTTCGGCAATTCCTGAATGAAATGTTTATCGCATGAAGCGAAAGCCAGTTCTCGAGATGCGCTTCAGTAGGTTGTGCCATGCCTTCGGCAATAAAATCGTGTATGGCGATATCTCCCTGATTGCTCGCTGCAAAATACAAGAAGTGCGCTTTGGCTTCTATATTATCATTGCTTTTCAGGTAACGCAGCAGGTTTATTATAAGTTTTACCTCGGTCGCATTCTCAATAAGTAATGTTTCTGATGACAATATAGGTATCGACTGCTCAGTAAGGTAGTTGGCCAGAAGCACACCCGGAGTCCGCTTTCGCGTAAGCAGAACGATATCCTTATACTTAAACCCATTAGCCACTGCCTTATGAATAGCCGCCAGCGTAGCCTGCAGGTATAGCGTATCTTTATCGGTTTCCTCTTCCGATTCCTGTTGAATTTCAGGAAGGAAAGAAATATTTACATAGCCTCCGTTTTTAGGGTTCGTTTCCTGTCCACTTGCGGCATACATGGTTTTATAATCTTCATTTTTAAATTCGCCCGAAAGCACATTGAAGAATTCATTATTGAAATCAATTACCTGAGAGTAGCTCCTGAAGTTTGTACCCAGATTGAGGATCTCTTTATCAGGATTCGAGAAAGGATTATGGTCTTTACCCAACTCAATAAACTGCTCCGCCTTACCACCGCGCCAACGATAGATGGATTGTTTAGGATCACCCACTATCATCAGGGTTCCACGATCACCAAGTAAATCTTCAGATGACAGGGCATTGTCGATAAGCGGCACCAGGTTGTTCCACTGCATTTGCGAGGTGTCCTGAAACTCATCTATAAAAAAGTGGCGATAACGTTCGCCAAGCCTTTCATATATAAATGGCGCAGGCTGATTCTGTATCTCTTTGTGGATAATAGCATTGAACTCAGATATCGAAAGCACATTCTGCTCTTTCTGAATACGCTCGAGCTCCTGCCCTATCGAGTTAAGCAGCGACAACGGCGTGATGTTCTTGAGGAACGCCTGGTAAAAATTACGCTTCTCATAATTCTTATAGGCTTTTTGAAGCAGCATCAAAAGCTCAGGCAGTATGCTTTCTATTATCTCACGGTCTTTGGCCGTTTTGTTGATGCGGACATCGTCAAACTCATGGTATTTTTTATGGGTGTTATTTAAGACCCCATCACGAATGTATTCTATATGTTTTGGGAAATGCCCTGCCGAAAACGATTTTAGGTCTATCCCCCTGCTTTCCATAAAAGCAAACATCTCATTAGCAATGGCTACGCTCTGTGCTTCAAGTTCAGCAACCGATTGTTTCAGCTTTTCCTTGATAAACAAGAACTCTTCAATGGTCTTGTCCTTAAACTGGTGCAGCTCATTACGGTTATTCTCATCTATTAGTAGTTTTCCGGTTTCGAAAAGCTCATAGGTAACATCCCAACTCTTGTCGTTATCGGTTTTATCGAGAGAAAAATCCACCAACAAAGATGTCAGCACCTCATTTTCTCCTGCCTTTGCAATAATAGCATCTACAGCTTCCTGTAAAAGGCTGTCGGTTTCCAGCGAAACATCAAACGAGACCGACAGGTTCAGGTCATGCGCAAACGCACGAATTACCTTGTGGGTAAACCTGTCAATAGTTGAGATATCAAACGAGGCATAATTATGGATGATGTTCTTGATAATAGACCGTGACTTGTCTTTTATGGTTGCGACAGACAATCCTGTTTCATCCGAAAGCACCTTCATTAAAGCTCCCGCCCTTTCGCCGGGATCATCTTTAGAGAAATCCGAAAGGTTCATGATAATGCGCCCCTTCATCTCGGCCACGGCCTTATTGGTAAAAGTTATGGCAAGGATCTTTCGGTAAGCGTCGTCAGTAGTACTTTGCAGAAGTATACGCAGGTATTCCTTTACCAAAGTATAGGTCTTACCCGAGCCCGCCGAAGCGTTATAAATGGAAAAAGCAGTTTTATGCACTTATTATGAGGTGTTTATATTTTAAAGTTTCAAATTATAACAAATTCTTATTTATTGTAAACCCTAAATACTGTAAATTTGGATTTAAAATTAATACTAATCTTTTAAAATCCCATATTATGGCTTTTGAATTACCTAAACTTCCTTATGCATACGATGCGTTGGAACCACACATTGATGCCAGGACGATGGAAATACACCACACAAAGCATCATAATGCATATACTACCAACCTAAATGCAGCAATTGCAGGTACAGACCTTGAAGGAAAAACTATAGAGAACATCCTTATCAACCTTGATCTTTCGAATGCAGCGGTAAGAAATAATGGTGGTGGTTTTTACAACCATAACCTTTTCTGGACCATCCTTTCGCCAAAAGGCGGAGGCGAACCTACAGGAGAACTTGAAAGCGCTATCGAGGCTGCTTTTGGTTCGTTTGCAGAGTTCAAAGCTAAATTCGCTAAAGCTGCAACAACACAGTTTGGTTCTGGATGGGCATGGCTTTGTGTACAAAAAGGCGGAAAGCTTGACGTTTGTGCTACTCCAAATCAGGACAACCCGCTTATGCCGGAAGTAGGCTGCGGAGGAACTCCAATACTTGGACTTGACGTTTGGGAACACGCTTATTACCTGAACTACCAAAACAGAAGACCTGACTATATTGAGGCTTTCTTTAGCGTAGTAAACTGGGAAGAAGTTGCAAGACGCTATGCACTTGAAAAATAAGACTTACTGTTAAAGTATATAAGCGGGCATCATTTTTATGGTGCCCGTTTTATTTTTAGTGGTTTTGAAAGCTGCTAATTATTCAAACTTTAAATAAACGTTTCCAGACATACATAAATAAAAAAGGGAAAACATTGCTGTTTTCCCTTTTTTTGCCCCCAAAAATACCGTAAAAATTAATTTACTAATGCTATTTTCTATTGTAAACATAGGATGTTATCAAGACGCACACAAGTGTTTTAGACCAAGTGCACACAAAATCGATAAACTACCCGCAAAATCGATAAACTACATTTTTTAACATTTACATTTTAAATACTGAATATTAGCCTATTAGGATTCATATTAAATCGAAATGTCATAAAATAAGAAAGGGAAAACATTACTGTTTTCCCTTTCTCTGCCCCCAAAAATACCGTAAAAATTAATTTACTAATGCTATTTTCTGGAGCGAATATATAACGCTAGATAATTTCCCACAAAAATTTCCGACCAACGGCATTAAAACTCGTTGAGAGGTGTTTTAATAAGCTCTTGCGTCGTTTCCTTCATAGAAATTGATGAAAGCACGGTTCACAACACGGTTACCGCCCGGTGTAGGGTAGTCTCCTGTAAAGTACCAGTCACCTAAATTCTTAGGACAAGCTATGTGAAGGTTCTCTACACTCTGGAAGATGATCTTAACCTCTGCATTGATACCTTCTGAACTAAGCATTTCGGCGATCTTGTCAGATATCTCCTGATCGGTAAATGGTGCGTAGAACTCGGTTACGTGATTTACAACTTCAGTATCCGGCAGGTTCTCCTGTGCTTTACATTTTTTGTAAACATCATCTACTATATGAGACAAGCCTCTTTCTTTAAGCAGCTCTAACGCTGCCTGGAAAGCTACAAGCCCCTCAAGTTTTGCCATATCGATTCCGTAACAGTCAGGATACCTGATCTGTGGTGCAGACGATACTACCACAATACGCTTTGGCGAAAGCCTGTCCATCATCTTCAGGATACTCTTTTTAAGGGTTGTACCCCTAACAATAGAGTCATCAATGATAACAAGGTTATCCTGCGGCTTGATAACGCCATAGGTAACGTCGTATACGTGAGCCACTAAGTCGTCACGGCTGCTGTCTTCGGTAATGAAGGTACGCAGCTTAGCATCTTTAATAGCAATTTTCTCGGTACGTATCTTAACTTTAAGAAGTTCCTCAAGGGTTTCTTCTGTAAGTGTATTCCTGTGTTCAAGGATATGCTTATTCTTACGCTGGTTCAGGAAATCCTGAGCAGCCTCTACCATACCGTAAAATGACGTTTCGGCCGTATTTGGAATGAAAGAGAACACTGTGTTGTCAGTATCATCCTCAATAGCTTCAAGCACTTGTGGCAATACCAGTTTACCAAGGTTTTTACGCTCCTGATAGATCTCAGCATCACTACCTCTTGAAAAGTATATCCTTTCAAAAGAACATGCTTTTTTAGGCAATGCAGGTATGATTTCTTCTATCGACACCTTGCCGCTTTTCTTAACGATAAAGGCATGACCCGGGTCAAGTTCTTTAACCGCATCAAACGGAACGTTGAATACCGTTTGGATAACAGGCCTTTCAGATGCTACAACAGCAATCTCATCATCCTGGTAGTAATATGCGGGACGGATACCCGCCGGATCACGGAAAACAAAGCTGTCTCCATGACCTATAAGGCCTGCCATCGCATAACCGCCATCCCATTGTTTGGAAGCACGCTTCAATATTTTAGCAATATTCAGCCTTTCAGATATAATAGCCGAAGCCTCCTGTTTTGTAAAGCCTTCATTTTTGCAATCCTGGTAAAGATCAGCAACCTCACCATCAAGGAAATGGCCTATCTTTTCCATTACCGTTACGGTATCTGCAAGCTCTTTAGGATGTTGGCCAAGCTCTACAAGGCTATCAAAAAGCTGCTTAACATTGGTCATGTTAAAGTTACCGGCTACAATAAGGTTGCGGTGCATCCAGTTGTTTTGGCGAAGGAACGGGTGAACGCTCTCTATGCTGTTCTTACCAAAGGTTCCGTAACGCACGTGGCCTAAATATACCTCTCCTATATAAGGAAGATTTTCTTTTTGTGCCGCAACACTGTCGTTATACTCAGGGTGTGCCGTAAGCTCCTCATTGATCCTTTCGTTGATTTGCTTGAACACATCCTGTATAGGCTGCTGCTGGTTAGAGCGTACACGACTAATGTAACGCTGTCCCGGCTCTACATCCAACTTAATGCTTGCAAAACCCGCACCATCCTGTCCGCGGTTGTGCTGCTTTTCCATAAGCAGGTACATTTTCTGTATCCCGTAAAAAGCAGTCCCGTACTTCTCTTTATAGTATTCTAATGGCTTTAATAATCTTAACAGCGCAATACCGCATTCATGTTTTAAAGCGTCACTCATAATAGTGTGTTGTGTGTTTTTGTTGTATTTCCTATTAAAAAAAGCCCGCAATTGGGCTTAAGTTTTCTTTATTCTGTTTCCAGCGCAATGTCAAACTGCGTCAGCGACCTGAATTGTTGCAGGCGCTCGAGCACCTCCTCTTTTGTAAGGCTTATAATTCGTTCCGGCCCAAACTTCTCTACACAGAAAGAAGCCATGTTAGAACCGTATATGATCGCATTTTTCATGTTCTCGAAAGAAATGTTCTCGCTTTGTGCAATATAGCCTGCAAAACCTCCGGCAAAAGTATCGCCCGCCCCTGTTGGGTCAAACACCTCTTCAAGCGGAAGCGCAGGAGCAAAGAACACCTGTTTGTCGTTGAAAAGCAAAGCGCCATGCTCACCTTTTTTGATAACCACAAATTTCGGACCCATTTCCTGAATTTTGGCAGCAGCCTTAACCAGCGAATACTCACCTGTCAGCTGGCGTGCCTCTTCATCGTTTACTGTAATTACGTCAACGCGTTTTATAACCTCTTTAAGTTCAGGCAGTGCACAGTCCATCCAGAAGTTCATCGTGTCAAGCACAACAAGTTTTGGTTTAGCCGTAAGCTGATCCAGAACACTTATCTGGACCATTGGGTGCAGGTTACCCAGCATCACGACATCAGCATCTTTAAAGTCTTCAGGGACTTTAGGCTGAAAATCGCCAAGGGTATTCAGTTCTGTAACAAGGGTATCGCGTGAATTCAGGTCGTTATGGTAGCGTCCGCTCCAAAAGAAGGTTTTGCCGCCTTTAACCACCTCAAGGGCAGAAATATCAATATTTCTTTCAGTAAAAAGGTCAAGATATTCCTGAGGAAAATCATCTCCTACTACTGACACTACGGCCGATTTTACTTTAAAGAATGACGCTGAAAAACCTATATACATACCGGCGCCACCAAGTATTTTTCCGGTTTTGCCAAAAGGCGATTCTATGGCATCAAAAGCTACCGAGCCTACAATCAGTAATTTGTTCATAAAAGATAATGAAATTGAGGATGCAAAGATAATTTATATCTTCAATACATACAAGATTTTGATTATCAAATTAAATTATGGTTATATATAGGAAATCAATGGGTTACGGAGAGAGGTGAACTATATCGTTATTTTTACTTAAAGAGTATTTTGTATTGGAAAATTCTTCTAAAAACAGGTAAATCATTTTATCAATAAAAATCACACAATAGTCTTGTTAAAGAATTTGTTAAATTCTTATATTTACTTTAACCAACAATCAAACTTATGAGCAAATTTTTAACTGGGAAAGACCTGATAGAAGCTATAGATGAAATTATATGGGAAGCCGAAAAAACATTATTAATTGTATCCCCATTTATAAAATTAGATGATTATTTTAGAAAACTTTTTGAACATCAGCTACATAAACCCGGCTTACACATTATAATAGTTTTTGGAAAGAACGAAAACGAGGTTAAAAGAAGTTTAAATCAAAATGACTTTGATTATTTCAAAAAATTCCCAAACATCAGCATCATTTATACTAAAGACCTTCATGCAAAATACTATGGGAACGAACAAAAAGGTGTTGTTACCTCAATAAACTTATATGATCATTCTTTCAAGAACAACATTGAATTTGGCGTTTATACTGAACAAACACTTCTTACTCAACTTGGAAGTAACTTAGATGTGGATGCATGGGATGAATGCTTAAAAATCGCAAACAGCAATGATGTAGTATTCATAAGAAGACCTATCTACGAAAACAAAAAGTTCTTAGTTACTTTTGCGAAAAATTACACAAGTTCTGAAACCTTATTAGACTACACAGATCACTTCTACGGAACAAAAGGCAGATACCAATCAAAAAGACTAAAAGATTTTGAAGGTGAACTAGAACTAGGATTTGACAACACAAAAAGACCAAATCGTGAAGAAGTCAAAAAAGAAAAAGCTAAAGAGGAAAAACCAAATTATCGTTACAAAGAAAACACTCAACAACTGGGCTATTGCATAAGAACTGGCGAACAGATTAAATTTGACCCGCAACGTCCTTTTACGTATAATGCATGGCAATCTTGGAACAAGTATGCAGATATAGATTATAAAGAAAAATACTGCCATAAAACCGGAAAGCCGTCGTATGGTAAAACATCTATGAGAAATCCTATTCTAGTGAATTAAAGCAATTTCTGCCCTTCATCTTCATAATAAGCATCGACATTTAAGTGTGGTTGTGTCGATGCCATAACAGCCAACTGGTCACAGCGTTCGTTTTGCGGATGGTTGTTGTGGCCCTTTACCCATTTAAAGTCGACTTTATGCTGGCGGTATATTTTAAGGAAGCGTTTCCAAAGGTCGGGGTTCTTTTTGTCCTTATAGCCTTTTTTCTCCCAACCGAACACCCAGCCTTTAACCACTGAATCTATCACATATTTAGAATCACTTACCACCAGCACACTTGTATTAGGTGTTTTTAGCTTTTCGAGGCCAACGATTACCGCCAGTAATTCCATGCGGTTATTGGTCGTCAGGCGAAAGCCTTCATAGAATTCCTTTTTATAGCCGGTCCCTACCTGCTCCATGACCACGCCATAGCCTCCGGGACCCGGGTTTCCTTTGGCAGCGCCATCTGTATATATATGTACGGTGTGCATGTTTATTGGTGGATTTGGTTATTTGATTATTTGAAAGAAGAGGGCTAACGAATAACCCCATCAACAAATAACCGAATCAACTATTAAGTATTTCTTCTATCACCCTTGGAAAATGCTCATGCTCCAGCGAAAGTACTTTTAATGCTACTTCTTCGGGACTTATGCATTCTTCAACCGCTATGGCATGCTGATAGATGATATTACCTTCATCATAATTATCGTTTACATAATGGATCGTGATACCACTTTCTTTGTCCTTATTTTCCAAAACAGCACGATGAACGTGGATGCCATACATCCCTTTTCCTCCATATTTTGGCAGTAGTGCCGGATGAATATTGATCACCTTATGAGGGTAGGCCGCAATGATATCTGAAGGGAATTTTAGTAAAAACCCTGCCAAAATAATAAGATCAGGATTGATTTCGTTAACAATTTGAAGCACTTTTCCTTCATTTAGCTCATCTCGGGTGAACAAATGGGTGGGTACATTGAAGGTTTTTGCCTTCTCAATGACACCTGCATTTTGATTGTTTGTGAGCACTGCCGAGACCACAACTTGCTGCTTTCCGTCGAAATACTGCATGATCTGCTCTGCGTTAGAGCCCCCGCCAGAGGCAAAAAGGATGATTTTTTTCATTTTTTGGAAAGATTTTCAGGGTGTGTAAACAATTATAATATCCTGCAAAATAACGGCGTTTTAAGATATTTCTAAAATTAATTTTCTAATTTAGTGCGACATTTTTTAGCGAAGATGCGGTTTTAAAATAAAGTTTTTTATTTTTGCCATTCAATTTAAATTCTAAAATTAAAGATTATGTCAGACATTGCATCAAGAGTAAAAGCGATTATCGTAGACAAATTAGGTGTTGACGAAAACGAAGTTGTAACAGAAGCTAGCTTCACAAATGACCTGGGAGCAGATTCATTAGACACTGTTGAGCTTATAATGGAGTTTGAAAAAGAATTTGACATTCAGATTCCGGACGATCAGGCAGAAAACATTTCTACTGTTGGTCAGGCTATTTCTTACATCGAAGAGGCAAAAAAATAATAAATATTAAACATCCATGTAGTGCTTAATTACATGGATGTTATTATTTATTGGAAACTTAAGGCCAAAAACACACACGAAAATATGAGAACCTCTTAAAGACAGAGTGTTTTCATTAAAAAACATCTCAATGCCCATGTTTTCTTAAATTTTTATAGAGATGCATGGGTATTGTTCTTTAAATTTGAAACTATAAAATTGACCTTATGAAATTAAGAAGAGTTGTAGTAACAGGACTGGGTGCACTTACACCGATAGGAAATAACGTTGAGGAATACTGGAACGCACTTATTAATGGTGTGAGCGGAGCAGCCCCTATTACTTATTTTGACACGACTAACTTCAAGACTAAATTTGCCTGTGAGGTAAAAAATTTCAACGTTGAAGATTTTATAGACCGTAAAGAAGCAAGGAAAATGGACAAATATGCCCAATATGCCCTTGTTGCAACGGATGAAGCTATTAAAGATGCTAATTTTGACTTTGACGTTTTAGATAAAGACAGAGCCGGTGTTATCTGGGGATCTGGTATTGGCGGACTTGAAACTTTCCAGGAGGAAGTTATCAACTGGGCCAAAGGACCGGGCATCCCTAAATTCAACCCTTTCTTTATCCCTAAAATGATCGCTGACATCGCAGGAGGCCATATCTCTATAAAATATGGTTTCAGAGGACCAAACTTTACAACGGTTTCTGCCTGTGCATCGTCTACAAATGCATTGATCGACGCTTTCAATTACATTCGCCTGGGCCATGCCGATGTCATGATCACCGGAGGTAGTGAAGCTGCTGTAACCATTGCCGGAATGGGCGGGTTTAACGCAATGCATGCACTTTCAACACGAAATGACGACCCTAAGACCGCTTCAAGGCCTATGGACAAAGACCGTGAAGGCTTTGTACTTGGCGAGGGAGCCGGAGCACTTGTACTTGAAGAGTATGAGCACGCTATCGCAAGGGGTGCAACTATATACTGTGAAGTAGGCGGAGGCGGAATGAGCGCCGATGCTCACCACATTACTGCCCCACACCCGGAAGGGCTTGGCGCACGCAATGTAATGATAAACTGCCTTAGGGATGCAGGCCTTAAGCCTGAAGATGTAGACGGTGTAAACATGCACGGTACATCTACCCCGCTTGGCGATATTGCAGAATCTAAAGCTATTACCGAAGTTTTTGGCGAGCATGCTTACACGCTTAACCTGAACTCTACAAAATCTATGACAGGCCACCTACTTGGTGCTGCAGGTGCCATAGAAACAATAGCTTCTATTCTTTCTATTAAATACGGCATTGTACCTCCTACCATCAACCACTTTACGGATGATGAAAATATAGACCCTAAGCTTAACTTTACTTTCAACAAGGCTCAAAAAAGGGATATGAAAGTGGTTATGAGCAACACATTTGGGTTTGGCGGACACAACGCATGTGTATTGGTTAAAAAATTAGACCTGTAATAATACCACTATGGGTATCATTAAAAAAATATTCTCTAAAAATACCCGTCTTTCTCCGGAAGACGGGATTTTTTTTGATGAACTCCACAAAATACTGGGTTTCCAGCCGGTAGACCTTACACATTACCGCAAGGCATTTACCCACCGCTCCTCTAACAAGCAGGACGAAAATGGCCACCCCATCAATTACGAAAGACTTGAGTTTTTAGGCGATGCCATGCTGGGATCGGTTATTGCTGCACACCTTTTTAATGAAGTGCCAACAGGTGACGAGGGCTATCTTACCAAAATGCGTTCTAAAATCGTGAGCCGCGAGCACCTTAATGAGCTTGGCCGTGACCTTAACCTTATAAAATGGGTAGAAAGCAAAGTATCGGCACAGCATTTTGGCGAAAACATTCACGGTAATCTTTTTGAAGCATTTATTGGCGCCATATACCTTGACAGAGGTTTTAACTGGTGCGAGAAATTCATACACAAAAAAGTAATTGCTCCTTATGTAGACATTCCTAAGCTGGAAGGTAAAGTAATCAGCTACAAAAGCCTTGTTATCGAATGGTGCCAAAAGGAGAAAAAAACTTTTCAGTATGAGATCTATGAAGATAACGGCACCGAAGGACAAAAGCATTTTGCCGTTAAACTAAAGATTGATGGCAGGATAGTTGCACGTGCTCGGGCTACTTCAAAAAAGAAAGCAGAAGAGAAAGCATCTCAACGCGCATTTTTTGCATTTCAGGAAAAAATTAACAAAAAATAAGTCAACTTCTTAGTAAACTAAAACGTTTTCGTAAAGAAAATAGCATAAAGTTAATCAAACACCCCGCTTTTTCTTAACATTAAATTGTATATTTACAGGCTTATTTTTGAGTTTTACTATGGCTATTCACAGATTATTGATTGACGATTTTGTAACGGTCGATTATGGATTGATTGCCATACATTCTTCCCTTGAAGACCATAGGCTTGCCTATTTTATAAACAGGGAATTATCTATACTGCTTGAGAAAAGCCCAAACGACATATGGGTTACCATTAATGAAGGGGAAAGCTGTTTTTCGAGATTTATCTTTGAAGACCCCGGCAATGACAGTACCTGGAACCTGATCCAGAACAGGACAAGGATAACCAGCCTGCAGAGCAATACCACAACTTCTTTATTTGAAGACACCGACCTGCCTGTTGAGACAAGCGTTTTTTTAATGCCTGAACTCAAAACGGTAGACTTTGTGCTGAAAATTGAGCATATTCCTGCCTCTTTTGAGACAGATGATGTTGTAGAAAAACTACTGGCCATAAACCAGATTGCCACAGCCTATACTATTGACCACAAAAAACTGAAATCTAAGAACAATTTAATTTTTTAAAAAGAATGCCGACAAGAAAAAAAACTAAAATTGTAGCCACATTAGGACCTGCATGCAGTACAAGGGAAATACTGAAAGACATGATCGATGCAGGTGTAAACGTATTCAGGATTAACTTCTCGCATGCCGATTATACCGATGTTAAAGAACGCATAGACATGATCAGGAGCCTGAACGATGAGTTTGGCTACAGCACTTCTATATTAGCCGATTTACAAGGCCCTAAATTACGTGTTGGAATAATGAAAGAGGATGTTGTCGTAAACAGAGGTGACATCATCACGTTCCAGACAGCTGAAGACGTACCCGGTACTGCCGACAGGGTATATATGAATTACAAAGAATTCCCTAATGACGTAAACCCGGGCGAAAAGATTCTTCTTGACGACGGTAAACTTATGTTTGAAGTTCTTGAAACGAACCGCCGTGACGAGGTGAAGACCATCGTTATCCAGGGCGGCCCGCTAAAATCTAAAAAAGGTGTAAACCTTCCTAATACTAAAGTGTCGCTTCCGGCGCTTACGCAGAAAGACATCAGGGATGCTATTTTTGCATGCAAAGAAAAGGTTGACTGGATTGCGCTTTCGTTTGTGCGTACTCCAAAAGACCTTGAAGAGCTTCAGGACCTTATCGCTGAGCACTCTGCTCACAAAATTCCGATCATAGCAAAAATTGAGAAACCGGAAGGTGTTGAGAACATCGACAAGATCGTTGCTTTTTGTGACGGACTTATGGTTGCCCGTGGTGACCTTGGTGTTGAGATCCCTGCTCACGAAGTACCGCTTATCCAGAAAAAACTTATCAACCGTGCTAAAACAGCACGCATACCGGTAATCGTGGCTACACAGATGATGGAAACCATGATCACAAGCCTTACACCTACCCGTGCCGAAGTAAACGACGTTGCCAACTCTGTAATGGATGGTGCCGATGCCGTAATGCTTTCAGGCGAAACATCAGTAGGTAACTACCCGGTTCAGGTTATTGAGAAAATGACACAGATCATTGAAGCTGTTGAAGATTCTCCGCTTATCACTGTACCGCAAAACTCTCCGCAGGTAAGAACAAAACGTTTTATCACTAAAACAATTTGTTACCACGCTGCTGCTATGGCAAACGTTATCAAGGCTAAAGGTATCTGTACGCTTACCAATAGTGGCTATACTGCTTTCCAGATCTCTGCATGGAGGCCTAGCGCGCATATTTTGGTATTCACGTCTAACAAGACCATACTAACGCAATTGAACCTGTTATGGGGTGTTAATGCGTTTTACTACGATAAATTCTCAAGTACTGACGAAACCGTAGAAGACGTTAACCAGATCGCGAAAGAAAAAGGTTTTGTAGAGAAAGGTGATTTCCTTATCAACCTTGCTGCCATGCCGGTTATAGATAAAGGTATGGTTAATACCCTTAGGGTATCTGAAATAGAATAGTTTCTAATTTTTCATAGCGAGAAAGCCATCCCCAAAAAGGATGGCTTTTTTTATTTGGAGAAAAAGCAAAAAAAGGCTGCCTATTGGCAGCCGTTCAAATTGTTTTTATCCCCTATTCCGGTATGGCAACATCAATTTTCCCACCGGAAATACTAATACCGCCATCTACAGTCATCAGTTCTCCCGAAAAAGTTCCTGTAAGTTTACCTTCACTAAATACTATATTACTTACAAAAGGAAAATCTTCTGGCTGGTCAAAATAATTATAATATTCACTACCACTAACCGGATCATCACTTGAAATATCAGGAAACTGAAAAGCAACACCAAAAAGTTGGTAGATATTATTGTTGTTATAAAAATGAAGCTCCAACTTATATTTTGTCACCGTAAGTGCATTTTTATAATATATATATCCAATAATGCTCTTACCTATTATCTCATGATTAGTATTTTCAACATTAATAACAAGAATTTTATCAAATACAATTTCCTCATTATTATAGTTTAACGACAATGTATCTTTTTCGTTAATTGTTACATCATCATGATTGCAAGAGAAGAGAAACAACATTAGTAGTAATAGAGAATGTATTTTTTTCATAATTATTCTTGTGTTCGGCGCGGTTCTAATGTAAACCTTACTGCACCTGTCGAATATTGTTTAAATCTATATCTAGTTCCAAAAAGCCAAGTAGTACGCTGTCCTATAATAACATCTTCTCCAAAACTCACAATTTGATCACCAAGTTCGTCATTACCCTGCGTGTAGGTCCTAGTAATAGTTTGTGTATTACTCGCTTCACCACTAACACCGAATTTTATCCCTAATTTAACATCATCAAGACTAAAATTAGTTGCAATCTTAGCAGTATTACTTTCTTGAATCACAGTAGTTGTAGGAATATCTACTTCTTCAATTATAAATTTCCATTCAGCAGACTTATTTTGCAAATCCCATGTAATTACATGTTTATTAACATACATATACTTACAAGAAATATCTTCCAATGTATATGTAGTTTTACTCCACCATAAAAAATTTCTAACATGGCGTTGATAAGTCAACTCAAATAAATCATCTGGTCGAATTGGCAATATTCGTACAGTTTCGGCACCTGCACCTTGACTAGAATTTATTAAAATTTTAACTTTAAATTCATATTGATTATCAGTCCAATGATTCCAATCACCACTGCCAAGATCAGGATTCACATTAGGGTCGCCAATTTGGTCAGAAACTAAACTATACGCCGTCCATGGATCACCTTCCATACCAAAATCACCTATACTCTCTTTAAAATCAAAGGACATTGGGCCATCATGTGTATCGCCAGGGCCGTCTCCATCTATTCCATAATAGATGTAATCTCTCTCCCATCCATCTTTACCTTTATAAATACTATCTGCTTTTATTAATCTTTCATCAACTCTTTTGAAAGAACTATACATATATGATTTAGGTTTAACTTTAGCATCAAATTCATCGTCCATAAATTTCAATACTATGCCATTTTCCTGATAAGCGATATTCGTATTGATGTCATCGAAGTTAGGAGTATTAGTTCTACTGATTAATCTTTCATTATCTTTTACAACTAAAACTGGAAATCCCGGGATTTCAGCAGCTGGAATCACCTCTACTTCACCTGAATTCCAAACAATGGGCACGTCATTGGTTATGTCCAATCTAATTGCAACAGAAGGAACTTCACCGTTCACATCCCAAATTTCAGCAGAAAAAGATTCTTCAGGCAAGGTAGGGACTAATATAGTAAGTTCCGGATCATTTGTAATAATATCTTGAAGTTTTTGTTTACCTCCCTCGATATTATTCCCAACTAATTCAAAAACAGTTCCATTCTCTAAAGGCATATCCTTAATTAACACAAATAATACTTCAGTATCATTATTAAATTCCTTCAAAGCTTCTTCTTTAATAAGGGTTCTTAGCAAAACGCTTTGATTTAAACTTGACACCAAAGCTTTACTAAACATTTTTTTGTCAATATCTTTCTTATTAGTAAAGAACCTATCAAAATCCTTGCTCTTAGTGCTAACAACACTGTTATTTCTTTCTGAATCCATCTCTTTATCGCAAGAAATTAACGCTGTCATAGACAGAATTGCTAAACATAGCAGTCTTTTTTTCATTATAAATTGGTTTTATGGTTAACACAAACATATAGAAAAAATACTACAGAAAAATTCTACAAATTAATATTAACTTTTTTTTAACAGTCAACAAAGTTAATGAGAGACAAATTCTTACCATTTCTTAACAAAAATTTAGTTCGGTTACAACCGAACTAAACGAACTAAGTCGTATCTTTGCGCAAAATTTTGTAAATTAGATGTCAGATTTAGAAAAAGACCGTGAAGAATTAGTGGAGCTGTTTGGGGTTTTCTTTGAAAGCACACATCTCCTGCCGCCGCTTGGTGCACGCATTTTAGCAAATCTAATTGTTGACTCGCGTGGAAACCACATAACGTTTGATGAGCTCGTTGAACGCATGGGGGCAAGCAAAAGTTCAGTATCAACAAACCTTAACCTTTTGGTAAAACTGGGTAAGATAACATACTTTACCCTGCCGGGCGACCGAAAAAAATATTATAAACCCACACCTTTTAGCGACCGTTTTGACAATTATCTTAAAATGATTGCCTTAGAAAAAGTATTAGTTGAAAAAATGACTGCATACAGGGATAAATCTTTATGCCCAAAGTCAAAATCTGATATTGAAATGGTGAAGGTATACAAAGAGCACCTTCTCGAAATGGAAAGACTGATACTTAAAAGTGTAAACGACTTTAAAGAGATAGAAAAAAACAATCCAATATAATATCATCAATAAAACGAACATTTAATCCAAGTCCACAAAATGAAAAACAGATCATTTCTAGGCGCTATTGCCGCCTTATTTATACTTGCCTCATGCGGCAAGAAAGAAGAGCAGGCCCCACCAATGGGCCCTATGCCTTTTCCGGTTCAGACAGTTGGAAAACAGGATGCAACCATATTTGAAGAATATACAGCCAACCTTGAAGGACAGCAGAATGTTGAGATTCGCCCGAAAGTGAATGGCTTTATCCAGAAAATATATGTTGATGAAGGCCAGGTAGTGCGCAAGGGCCAATTACTATTTAAAATAGAAACACAAACCCTTAACGAAGATGCTGCTGCTGCCAAAGCCAATGTTACCGCTGCTCAGGTAGAGGTAGACAGGCTAAAACCTCTTGTTGACCGCAAGATCATTTCCAGCGTTCAGCTGGAAACCGCAAAAGCAAAACTGGCACAGGCCAAAGCTTCATACAGTGCTGTTGCTGCTAACATCAATTACGGTACAATAACATCTCCGGTAGACGGTGTTATCGGCAGCCTTCCGTACAAAGAAGGAACTTTGGCTACAGCCAACAGCGAAATGCCGCTTACTACAGTATCTGACACTAAAGTGATGCGTGCTTACTTCTCTATGAACGAAAAGCAGATGATCAGCTTTAGTCGTGAGTTTAAAGGTGCTACGCTTCAGGAAAAACTGAAGAATACACCGGCAGTAACTCTTTTACTTGCTGATGGCAGCGAATATGAAGAAAAAGGAAAACTGGTTACCGTTACAGGCCTTGTAAATGCTGTTACAGGCACAAGCCAGTTCAGGGCAGAATTCAACAATCCACAGGCTATATTAAGAAGCGGTGCACACGGTTTGGTTCGCCTTCCGATTAATATTAAGAGCGCGCTTATAGTTCCGCAGAATGCAGTTTTTGACATGCAGGGAAAACAGATGATCTATGTGGTAAACAAAGACAATACTGTAAAATCGAAGATCATTACGGTAAAAACCACTTCAGGCACCAACTTTATTGTTGACGGCGGCCTTGAAGCAGGTGAAGTTATCGTGGTTGAAGGCGCAGGTAAACTTAAAGACGGCATGGCTATCATCCCTCAGCCTAAAAAAGAAGAAGTTGCAGCTCCTACACAAGATAGCGTAAGCTCCCAAAAAACAACTACAACAACTGTTGCAAAAAAATAAACACAAATGCTAAAGACTTTTATAGAAAGGCCGGTACTGAGTACCGTAATTTCGATATTGATAACCATATTGGGGGTACTGGGGCTAATGTCGCTTCCGGTAGAGCAATACCCAGAGATTGCCCCTCCTACCGTTCAGGTTACGGCCACCTATACCGGTGCCAATGCTGAAACGGTACTAAACAGTGTTGTGGTTCCGCTTGAGGAAGAGATCAACGGTGTAGAAGGCATGACATATATGACCTCGAGTGCTGCCAATGATGGTACCGCTAAAATAAGCGTGTTCTTCGAACTTGGCGTTAACCCGGATATTGCCGCGGTAAACGTACAGAACAGGGTGGCACGTGCAACCAGCAAACTGCCTCAGGCGGTAATTCAGACAGGGGTTACTACCCTTAAGAGCCAGACCAGTGCGCTAATGTTCGTTTCGCTTTTCAGCAACAACAAAGAATATGACGGTACGTATGTACAAAACTTTGCCAAGATCAACCTTGTACCAAGGCTTCAGCGTGTAAAAGGTGTAGGCCAGGTAAACGTATTCGGTGCAAAAGATTACTCAATGCGTATATGGATAGATCCTGAAAAAATGGCTACCTACGGGCTTGCGCCAAAAGATATTCAGGCTGCACTACAGGAACAGAATGTAGAGGCTGCACCGGGTAAATTTGGTGAAAACTCAGGAGGCATATACGAATATGTAATAAAATATAAAGGCCGCCTTTCTCAGGTAGAAGACTATGAGAATATCGTAGTAAAAGCCATTGGCGGCGGAAACTTCCTTCACCTTAAAGATGTTGCTAAGATCGAGCTTGGCGCCTTTAACTATGGCTCTAACAACTACGGTATGGGCAACGAGGGTGTTGCGATAGGTATCTTTCAGGCATCGGGCTCCAATGCTAACGATATTATTGAACAGACAATGGCTATCCTTGAGGAAAGCAAAGCGAGTTTCCCTGAAGGTATAGACTATGTTGTACCTTTCAATACCAAGACCTTCCTTGATGCATCCATCCATAAAGTAATATCTACCCTTGTAGAAGCCTTTATATTGGTATTTATCGTGGTATTCCTTTTCCTTCAGGATGTGCGTTCAACACTTGTACCTGCCATTGCGGTACCGGTAGCCATCATTGGTACGTTCTTCTTCCTGCAGGTATTCGGATTCTCGATCAATCTACTTACCCTGTTCGCACTGGTACTGGCCATCGGTATCGTTGTGGATGATGCCATCGTGGTTGTAGAAGCCGTTCACGCCAAGCTCGACGAAGGAGAGAAAGACCCTAAGCAGGCAACCTTATCAGCGATGAGCGAGATTACAGGAGCAATCGTATCGATTACCCTTGTAATGGCCGCGGTGTTTATTCCGGTATCGTTCCTTAGCGGGCCATCAGGAGTATTCTACCAGCAGTTTGCCATTACGCTTGCCGTAGCGATCTTAATTTCGGCAGTAAATGCATTAACGCTGAGCCCTGCCCTTTGTGCCCTATTGCTAAAACCACACGAAGAAGGCCACGAACACAAAAAGAAAAACCTGAAAGAGCGTTTCTTTACTGCATTCAATGCCGGATTCGACTCTATGAATAATAAGTATGTGAAATCGTTAGGTTTCCTTGCCAAAAAGAAATGGATAACGGCCGTTATCCTGATATTCTTCTGTGGTGTTACCTATTTCCTTTTCTCTACTACACCTGCCGGATTTATCCCTAACGAAGACAGGGGTATCATCATGGCCGATATTACTATGCCTCCGGGAACTACACTTGAGAAAACCGATGCAGCCGTAAAACAGCTTGACTCGGTACTTAAAAGCATGCCACTTGTAGAGGCAAGGATGAACATTGTTGGCTTCTCACTTCTAAATGGTATCAACGGTGCTTCGTATGCCTTTACGGTTATCAAACTGAAAGACTGGAAAGAGCGTAAAGAGGCTAACCAAAGCGTAGATGCAATTGTAGGTGAGCTATTTGGACGTACTGCAGGATTCAAGGATGCAAAACTATTGTTCTTTACACCTCCAAGTGTACAGGGATTTGGTACTGCCGATGGTTTTGAATTCAAAATACAGGATAAAGGTGATGACGACTGGGCAACAGTGAGCAAAGTGAGCAATGAGTTCCTTGGCGAACTGATGAAGCGTCCTGAGATACAATATGCCATGACTAACTTTAACCCGGGCTTCCCACAATATCAAATGGATATTAACGTGGAGAGGGCTAAAGATGCAGGAGTATCGGTAAGTGATATTTTCAATACAATGCAAGGTTACTATGGTGGTTTGTACACAACCGACTTTAACCGATTTGGTAAGCAGTTCCGTGTAATGATACAGGCACAGCCGGGCGAACGTGCAGATGAGAAATCTATAGACAAGATCTATGTGCGTAACGCCAATAACCAAATGGTAGCCATAAGCCAGTTTATTGATTTTAAAAAGATATATGGCCCTGAAGCCGTAGCGCGTTTCAACATGCTTAAAGCTGTAAACGTGAATGGTAAGGCGAAACCGGGCTACAGCTCGGGAGATGCGATTAAAGCCATTCAGGAAGTTGCGGCACAGCACTTACCAAAAACATACAGCTATGAATTCTCGGGTATGACCCGTGAGGAGATCATTGCCGGAAGTCAGGCAGCAGGCGTATTCTTATTGAGCTTGATATTTGTTTACTTCCTGCTTAGTGCACAGTATGAAAGTTACATCGTACCATTGGCCGTATTGCTTTCGCTTCCTGTGGGTATTGCGGGAGCCATTGGTTTCGTTAAGCTTGCCGGGCTGGAGAACAATATCTACTTCCAGGTAGCGCTGATCATGCTTATTGGACTCCTCGCCAAGAATGCCATCCTTATTGTGGAGTTTGCCATACAGCGAAGGCGACACGGCATGAGCCTGATAGAATCGGCCAAAGAAGGCGCGAAAGCACGTTTACGACCTATCCTTATGACCTCGTTTGCCTTTGTATTCGGACTTCTTCCATTGGCTCTTGCCAGCGGTGTAGGTGCGGTAGGTAACCGTTCGATAGGTATGGGTGCCGTAGGCGGGATGCTTGTAGGTACTGTATTTGGGGTATTTGTTATCCCGATACTGTTTGTAATATTCCAGGGGCTTCAGGAAAAGATATCATCTAAACCTGTTGCAGTAATCAATAACCCTGACACTAACGAAGCTTAGAATCATGAAATTTGTAAAGACAACATATAGAATAGCAGCACTGGCAGTAGCCGGGATACTCCTTCAGGGATGTTTTGCTGCCAAAGAATATAAAAGGCCTGATATTAAAGCCGAAAACCTGTACAGGACAGAAATCGTATCTCAGGATACGGTTTCTATGGCTGACATATCCTGGGAAAAGATGTTTACCGATCCTATTTTACAAGGCTATATAAAACAAGGGCTACAGAACAACTTTGAGCTTAGGATCGCAATACAGAATATTGTAGCTGCCGAAGCCAATGTTAAGCAGGGCAAAGCAGGCTATCTGCCTACCTTTAGCCTAGGTGCTGACTGGACGCACATAGAGCAGAGCAAGAACAGCCAGATTGGCCGTATTGTTAGCCAGACCGGTGGCTCTACAAATCTTGACCAATACCAGCTGACGGGCAATTTTGCTTGGGAAGCCGATATATGGGGCAAAATACGTAGCAATAAACGTGCTTTTTCTGCATCATATATGCAAACAGTAGCAGCGAACCAGCTTGTAAAAACACAGGTAATAACAGCCATCGCATCCAATTACTATCAATTACAATCGCTTGATGCCCAATTAAAAATAGCTGAAGCAACCCTTGTTAACCGAATTGAAAGCGTTGAAGCCATAATTGCACTTAAAGATGCCGGAAGCGTAAATGAAGTAGGTGTTAAACAGACCGAAGCACAACGCTATGAAACGGAAATCATCATAGAAGACCTTAAGAACACTATAGTTTTAGTAGAAAATTCACTGAACATTTTGTTAGGCGAACCGGGAAAAAAACTGTCCCGAAGTATTTTAACCGACCAGTACCTTAACCCTGCTATACAGGTAGGCGTTTCTGCACAGTTGCTTAGAAACCGACCTGATGTTGTTGCAGCAGAGTATGGTTTTATAAACGCATTTGAACTTACGAATGTGGCACGAAGCAATTTCTATCCGCAATTCAGGATTACAGCTACAGGCGGTTTACAGAGTATTGAGCTTAAAGACTGGATAAACACCAACTCGCTTTTTGCCAATATCGTTACCGGACTTACCCAGCCACTTCTTAACGGCAGGCAGATACGCACACGTTACGAAGTAGCC
Organism: Flavobacterium hauense; assembly: GCF_054457175.1. Taxonomy (NCBI): domain Bacteria; kingdom Pseudomonadati; phylum Bacteroidota; class Flavobacteriia; order Flavobacteriales; family Flavobacteriaceae; genus Flavobacterium; species Flavobacterium hauense. Next base: position 170,196 of record NZ_JBTKVX010000005.1, on the reverse strand, counting down.
AAAGCACAGAACGAGCAGGCTTTGGTGCGCTTTGAGCAGTCGTTGCTAACAGCCAGTAAAGAAGTAAGTGATGCGCTGGCCAACTATAACAACGAAACCAAAAAAATTACCATCAGGCAAAAACAGGTAGATGCGCTTATTCTGGCAGCAGATTATTCAGACGAACTTTTGCAATATGGTATGGTAAATTATATTGAAGTGCTCGTTGCAAAATCTACTGCACTAAGCAGTGAGCTTAGCCTTGTAGAGACAAGATACCGTCAGCAACTCGCCATAATAAACTTATATAAAGCCCTTGGCGGAGGATGGCGCTAACCCATAATTTGGATTTTTCCAGATTATTTTAGATTAATTGTTTGTTTTATGTTTGCTCCCCGTTACTCCACTAAGTAACGGGGAGTTTCTTTTTAGGCAAGGTAGGGTAATAACAATTTAAGTTGTTTAGCAATTGTGTGGAACTTCTTTCTGTAAAAGCCGCCAGCTGCCCCAACAGCGGCGGTTTTTTTATAAAGGCATCAAAAGCATAATCAAAGCATTTTTTTTAGTCCATTCAGCGCAACCTTTTTGTTTTTTTACATCTCTTATAAAAGTAATTAATTATTTAAAAGTGTTTAGCATCAAGGGATAATCGCATTTGTGTTTTAGTTTTGTGTAAAGCATTTTATCTCTTTTAAGGCCGGTTTTAGCAAATTGCTGGAACCGGTTTTTATTTAACACGAATATTCTCCTTTACAACAACTTTACATCTTTTGTAAAAATACTTAAACCGTAACTAAGCTCTTACAAATATCTAATTTTTAAATAATTATTTAATTCACTATAACGTTTTCGTTTTAAAAACAAAGGTTTTTCAATAATTAATCGATTAAAAGACTGATTAAATCGACAAAATGTAAAAAAAGTAAAAAATACTTGCCTAAAAATTACGGTTGGTATTTATTTTTTAGATACTTTTGTCCCGCTTAAATATTTAGTATTGACTTTCAACACCTTAAATACTAAACTTTAACATTTCCCTCCACCAGTTATAACGTTTTCGTAGGCCTGAAAAACCAATGCGTGCATAACATCTTTAAATCCAAAAGATCTATTAGCCCGTAAATGAGCCCGTAATACCGCTAATTGTCATGCATTTATATATGGCGAAAAGCAAAAGAGAGAGTACAGCAGAAGCTGTAGTATGATGAAGGAGAAGGTGCTGAAGGAGTACTAAGGTTTTCGGAGACTGTAACATTGTTAAAGAATCCGGCAGTATGAAAAGATTATAGGATTGCTTAATAAGCATTCTGCAAACTTGTAATGCTGCATCAAAATTAAATAATGAAACAAGCACAAATTTTGCTTAGCGTTATCATGCTAATGTTTTTAAACGTTAACGCCCAGCAAGAAAACAATTGGTACTTTGGCCGTATGGCCGGATTAAATTTTAGCTCAGGCAGGCCGGTAGCCATAACGAGCAGCACAATGAGCACAATGGAAGGCAGCGCTTCTATATCTGACACGAACGGAAACATATTGTTCTACACCGACGGCATAAGCGTTTGGAACAGACTTAACCGAAAAATGCCTCACGGAACCGGATTACTCGGTGACCAGTCTACAACCCAGTCGGCCGTAATTGTTCCTAAGCCAGGCTCGAACACCCATTATTACATTTTTACCGCCGATGATGCAGGAGGCCCTAACGGCCTAACCTACTCTGAAGTAGACATGAACGCAGATAATGGTAAAGGCGATGTAATTAGCCTGAACATAGCACTAATAACTCCGGTTACAGAGAAAATTACAGCCGTATATCACGCCAATGGATCTGATATATGGATTACTACCCATCAATGGGGCGGCGATGCCTTTTACAGTTTCAGGGTTAGTTCAGCAGGTGTAAATTCTACTCCGGTAGTAAGCAACACAGGCCTTGTTATTGAAGGCACACTTAATTCAGGACATTATGCAGGATGGATGAATATATCGCCCGACGGAAAAAAACTCGCTTCAGCAAGTGGCCTTTTTGCCATAGAGCTTTTCGATTTTGACAACCAGACAGGAAAAGTAAGTAACGCAACGGTATTAAAAACACCTGCAAAATGCTATGGTGTTGAGTTCTCCCCCGATAGTAAAATATTATACAGCACCAGCGACGGTGCGGTATTACAGTATCAATTAAATTCTGCAAATATTGCTGCTTCGCAAACCTCTATAGGTGCTGTAGATGTTGCAAGTTCTATAAAGCTGGGTCCGGACTCAAAGATATATGTGGTAAGCAAATATCTTTCCACATCACTATCGGTCATCAATAACCCAAATGCTATTGGCAAAGATTGTAATTTCGTTCAGAATGCAGTAGACCTTGGTGGAAAAGAAACCTTTGTAGGCTTGCCTAACTTCTTAATCTCTCCTTACTATGTAATTGATATTGATGCAAAAAATGATTGCGATGATACAGCAGTATCTTTTGAAGCAATTGGCACTCTTGAAAATGAGGACGTTATATGGGATTTTGGAGACGGCAACCAGTCTACCAATGCTGTTACAACACATAGATATGCACAATCAGGCACCTATACTGTAAATCTAAAATCAAGAAGACACACTACTGTGCGCTATTTCTCGAAGCAAATTACTGTACTTAAAGCTCCTGTAGCAGGCACACCTGATGCGATGTATACCTGCGGCACCAATGGCACAGGTACTTTTGACCTCGCCGCGCAAAATGCTGCTATACTAGGCAGTCAGCCGGCAGGAGGCTATACAGTAAGCTATTATGCCACACTACTAAATGCTCAGGAAAAGAATAATCCACTCCCCCTATCATATACCAATAGTAGCAATCCGCAAACAGTCTACGCCCGCATATCCAGAAACAGTGGCGTTTGCTATGACACAACCTCCTTTACGCTTAATGTTGCCCCTAGTCCGGTTTTAGAAATGGAAGATAATTATAGTTTGTGCGAAGGGAGTTATACAGTGCTCTCTGCCCCTAAAGGGTTTGACAGCTACAAATGGACATTTGATGGCAAAACAGTAAAAGAGACTTCTCAAATGAGTGTTTCTAAACCAGGAACATACACCCTTACAGTAACTAAAACAACCGGTACTATTACATGCGATGCTACAAAAACTATACTTGTGACTGAATCGCAAAAACCAAAAATAAAAACCATTGAAGTAGACGACTGGTCTGACTATAACAACAGCATAGACGTTGTCATGGCATCATTGGGCGAATACGAATATTCTATCGATGGTGTAAGCTACCAGGGTAGCCCACGGTTCAGCAACCTTGAGCCGGGTATATATACTGTCACTGTAAAGAATGATTGTGGCCAGGCCGAAGATGAAATAGTACTGTTGATGTATCCAAAATTCTTTACGCCGAATGGCGATGGAATACACGACAAATGGCAGGTGAAACATGCTTTTTTTGCCAACGATGTTTCTGTAACCATTTTTGACCGCTATGGCAAGATCATAACCGCATTTAAAGGTAACAGTTCAGGCTGGGACGGTACTTTTAATGGCAATAATCTTCCGGCAAATGATTACTGGTTTGTAATAAACCGTAGCAATGGAAAAGAATATAAAGGGCATTTTTCCCTTATACGATAAAAAATGCAACTTATTACTAATCAGATTTATAAAGTATTTATTTGTTAAATAAAGGTGTTTTGTGCAGTTCGTCGAGTTTTTATGTTAAGAATAAAAAAATTCAATGTTAATATAAATTAAATGAATAGCTTAGTGCTTCATTAACAAAATTTTAAGATGTAAATTTGGTTATATAATTTAATACCTCCCCCACATGCATACCTTTTTATTACTGGTGGGCTTTTTTACCACCATGCTTTTTTTTCTTATCGATAACAACATGTTGCCCGGCATAACCATAGCCCAAAAATATATAATCACAAAGCTGGAGAAAAATAAAAGAAAGGAACTTGAACTTCAGTTGGAATTTGAGAAGCTCATAAACTCATATCAGGCCTGGTCTTTGAAAGCTTTCCCCGATGAAGATATCACCTATCGTGAATATATCGAATTACTTAAAGAAAAGTCCAGCATAGAATATTCAGATGCTGAGTTTAGCAGGCTAAAATCAAAACTAAAAAAAAACCAGTTGCTTGATTACATTGACAAAATCAAAAATCAGGAAGAAGCTGTAATTGCACTTCAGGCAAATATTGCCTGTCAAAAGAAAAACCTGCAGCTCCTTACTGTAGCAAAGGCATCATAAATTTCGTACTGTTTTTAAACTATAAAATTCTTTTAAAGAGTGGCTTCATAAGAGTTTCCTCATTAAAAGGATTTTGTACTTTCTGCATCCCCTTAATTTACTGGGCAAAGCATTTTTGTTGATAACCTCAGCACTGTTTTAACAGAAAAAGAGATGCCCTTTTCTTAATTTGCTTCAGGCAAAAGGGACAAAAAAATGGAAAAGGAAAAGATCAAAGGACAGGGTGCGGTTACCAATATTCACAATCACTTTATTAAAAACCGCTATGAGACATCCATATACCAGGATGATTATGAAGAGGAGATCGCCAAGACCCGTGTTTTGGAAGTCTTCCCCAAGACCATTGTCAATCCTGTAAAAAGTCCCGACCTCTCCATGGCCTACTCCATGAATCCTTATCAGGGATGCGAGCACGGCTGTGCCTATTGTTTTGCACGCCCCACACACGAATACTGGGGTTATAGTGCTGGAGTAGATTTTGAGCGCATCATAATGGCAAAAAAGAATGCGCCACAACTGCTAGAAAAGTTTTTTCAGAAGAGAGGCTACAAGCCCGAGCCCATACTCATGTCAGGCAATACCGACTGTTATCAGCCCATTGAGCGCAAACTCGAAATTACAAGGGGTCTGTTGCAGGTATGCCTAGACTACAGGCACCCTGTACATGTACTTACAAAAAATGCGCTTGTAACCCGTGACCTGGATATACTGACAAAACTTGCCGAGAAAGAGCTTGTTACCGTTTCGCTAAGCATACCCACCATAAACGAAGATTTAAGACGCAAGCTCGAGCCAAGAACCTCATCGGTAAACACTAAACTGAAAGCTCTTGAAACACTCTCAAAAGAAGGCATCCCCACCCATGTAATGGTTGCCCCCATGATTCCGGGACTGAATACTCCTGAGATACTCCCAATCGTAAAAACAATTGCCGAATTAGGCGCGCAGAGTTTTGGGTATACGCTTGTGCGTCTTAATGATACGGTAGAACCTGTTTTTATCGATTGGCTCGAAGAGCATTACCCCGACCGCAAAGAAAAAGTATTACACCAGATAAGCGATATGCATGGTGGGAAACTCGGCGAAAAACAGGTCTTTAAACGCCGCACCGGAGAGGGTAATATTGCCGATATGATACATACCAGCTTTAAGATAGCCCGAAAGAAATTCTTTGGCGGTAAAAAAGAGATGCCGCCATTGGCATTGCATCATTTTGATGGCACTAAAGGTGAGCAGCTGAGTCTTTTTTAGACTATAACGAACGTTTGTCATTGCGAGCAAAACGCAGTGGAGCGTGGCAATCTAAACAAGATTGCTTCGTCGTATCTCCTCGCAATGACAAAAACTAAATATTATTCAATCAAAAAACAATACTCTTAATTATCATCTCAGCATGTACACGGCTGTTCTCGATAAACCATTTATGGGTTTCAAGACCGCCACATACCACTCCGGCAAGATAAAGACCTTTTACATTGGTCTGCATAGTATCGGGATTGTAAGTTGGCGTGGAATAAACACCATCAGAAATAGCAACACCCGCTGCTTTTAAAAACTCCAGGTCCGGGCGGTAGCCGGTAAGTGCCAGTACAAAATCGGCTTCAAGGAGGACTTCGCCGTCAGGTGAGTTTATGATCACTTCATTTTCGGTAATCTCTACGATCTCCGAATAGAAATGCGCTTTGATACTGCCTTCGGCAATGCGGTTCTCTACATCAGGCTTTACCCAGTATTTCACGCGGTCATTTATTTCGCCCTTACGGATCACCATGGTAACATCGGCACCTTTGCGGTAACACTCCAACGCGGCATCTACCGATGAATTGTTAGCGCCCACAACAACTACTTTACGAAATGCATATTCATGCGCTTCTTTGTAATAATGATGCACATGGGGCAGGTTTTCGCCCGGTACTTCCATGTACATTGGGATATCATAGAAGCCAGTGGCGATAACCACATTTTTAGATGTGTAATTTGCTTTGCTTGTGTTCACTGAGAAAACATCACCATTCCTGGCTACAGCCTCTACTCTTTCAAACAGATTAATGTTCAGGCTGAAATGGCGCAGTATGTTTCGGTAATATTCTAATGCTTCCTGTCTGCCTGGTTTTGGGGCAATGCAGCTAAATGGCACACCACCTATCTCAAGCCTTTCGGCGGTAGAAAAGAATGTCATATACAACGGATAGTTGAACAGGCTGTTTACCAATGCTCCTTTTTCAAGGATTAGGTAATTAAGGCCTTTTCTTTGCGCTTCTATTCCACAGGCCATGCCTATCGGTCCGCCACCGATTATGATCAGGTCGTAGGTTACTTGTTCCATAACGTAAACGGATTATTGCTCAGGTAAGCATTGTAATAACGTTCATCTCCCGTAACCTCTTCACCCAGCCATAACGGCTTTTCAAAAGCTTCGTTTTCATCAGAAAGTTCTACCTCAGCTATGGTAAGTCCGGCGTTGTCGCCAAAGAATTCGTCAACCTCAAAAATATGACTCCCAACTTTTACCTCATAGCGTATCTTGTCGATGCTTCCTTTTTCGCATAACGCCAAGAGCTGTTCGGCATCGGCTACGGAAATTTCTTTTTCCCATTCCATACGGCTTGTACCACTGTTGTTGCTTTTGCCTTTTATGGTCAGGAAACCCTGACTGCCTTTGGTACGTACACGCACGGTTCGTTCAGGGTTAGAATTCAGGTAGCCCTGAGCTATTCGTTTTTGGGTAACAGCCTCATTTTTATAGGCATCGGTAAGCACGAGGAATTTGCGTTCAATCTCAATCATGTTCTTTGGAAATAATAGCTAAGGTAGGGAATTGCGGGGAGATTGTCTCACCCCAGGCCCTACTCCTTTGGAGAGAGGTTGGGATAAGGCCTACTCTTAACCAAATCCTAAATCCTTCCTGTTACAAGGTTTTCCGGGATATGATTCGTATTTTTACGTTTCAGCCCTTACTAAAGCCCATGAAGCTCAGGAAAACTAAACAACGTATCACGCTAAAAGGTTTCTTCGAAACTAATTTTGACAAAAACAATCTGTGGGAATTTAAAGCCCAGGAAACCGATCTGCTGGCACAGCTGGTCTATATTATCCGCCCAAGCAACCCTAAAGCAGTACAGTCGATAGATCTCGGTGAACTCCTGCATGAACTTAAAGAAAACCTAACTTTTCGCGAGGGGCTGTCCCGTTACATCAGCGGACTTATAACCCATAAGAAATTCAACAAAATACTTACTGATGCCGGTATCCTCACCAATGCCGATTTTATATATGAGGTAAGGAAACGCCTTTTTGCCAAACTCATTCCGGAACAGCCTGAAAAAAACACATTGGAATACATACTGAATCAGGTATTCTTTTACAAAACCGATCCCGTCTGGATTAACAAAATACCGCTTCAGCAGGTCGAGCAGCTTTTTGACCTGCTTAAATTCAGGACTATCTATGATGACAGCAAATCAGGCAGTCCTCTATCTGAACTGGTTTTTGCCATAGAAGTACTCATACACCGCATCGCCGGACGTGCGCTGGAAACCGAGGTTATCGCCATGGTACCCGAGTATGAAAACCTCGAAAGCCCTTTTCTTGCCTTTCAGAAAGAGTTTGCCGACATCAGCGAAAAACTCCTCGGAAAAGAACAAAATTTTGTCACCCCGGATGATCTCGGCTATAAGCAATTGCTACTATTACACCGACAATGCTCTAACTATGTAAATACCGCTTTTAAGAACAGTGAGAAATTTGGTATTTCACTGCACGTAAACCAAAGCCTGTTGCGCATCAGGCAGCAGCTGGAACGTCTGGAGACACTCTTGCCACTTTTAGTAGTTGACAAACCGCAAGATGCCAAACAAAACAGCATCCTGATCGCTAAAGACCTGATCGCTTATAATTGCGACAAGAACAATGTTAGGAAGCTTATAAATGAAAGTACGCAGCTTGTATCGTATGAGGTTACACAGCACACGGCAAAAACAGGAGAGCATTATATTACCAAAGACCGTAAGGAATATTTTAGCATGTTTTGGAGTGCTTTGGGCGGAGGTGTAATTGTGGGTATCTTCTGTATCTTTAAAATATTCCTTTCTAAAATGGACACGAGTATTTTTGGACATGCCTTTTTTTACAGCCTTAATTATGCGTTGGGGTTCATCATCATTTATGTAATGGGTTTTACACTGGCCACAAAACAACCTGCCATGACAGCATCGGCACTGATAAGTGCACTTGAAGCCGACAGCAAAAACAAAGGCCTGCACGACGACGAGAAACACAGGGCATTCGCCAAATTTTTTGCCAGGGTATTCCGCAGCCAGTTTATAGCATTTGTAGGCAATGTTATAACAGCTTTCTCCATTCCGCTGTTAGGGATATGGCTCATAGACATCATTTTCGATTATAACCTTGCCCTTACAAAATGGTATCATCTCATACGCGACCTGAGCCCTATACACTCTATGGCTGTGCTGCATGCTGCCATTGCGGGTATATTCCTTTTCCTCTCGGGGATTATTGCCGGAGCCGTAGCTAACCGTGACAAATACCAGCATATTTATTACAGGATACAGGAACATCCACTGCTAAAGATGAGCCTGGGACGTACCCGCACAAAAAAGATTGCCGATCTCTATGAAAAAAAATGGGCAGGTATCATTTCCAACTTTTGGTTTGGGGTGTTTATGGGGACTACAGCCCCTATTGGGATCTTTCTGGGTTTGAATCTCGATGTAAGGCACATTACCTTCTCCAGCGGAAACTTTGCCCTGGGGCTATATGGTGCCAACTGGAATGTAGCTACTGATGCTATTGTATGGGGCATTGTGGGTATTGTAATTATAGGAATGGTAAACTTTCTCGTGAGCTTTGGCCTTTCTATGGGACTGGCATTCCGTTCCAGGAATATACCATTATCTGAAATAAGAATAGTGGCAGCTTCAATCTGGAAATACTTTAAAAAAGAGCCTTTATCATTCTTCTTTCCTCTCAAAACAAAAAACAGCGATTAAAATCAGTGCTTCCCAATGTTTTCGATCTGGTCAGACACTACAATAGTTTGCTTGTAATCGTTATTGGCAAGCCACAGCATGGCTTTTGCAACGGTCAATGCCTTAATGCTCCTGTATTTGGCAGCACCGCCAAATAAAAGCGGATTAATAAGCCACATAAAGCCTTCTGCTACTTTTTCGACAATGCGGTTATCCTTTCTGTTGGCCAGGATAAGAGAAGGCTGCAGAAGGTGAACTTTAGGGATATTCTCAGACAGGACAGCATCCTGCATTTCGCCTTTGGTGCGATTATAAAAAATACTGCTTTCTGCATCAGCACCAATAGCCGATATTACTATATATGTTTTAATACCATTAGCCGCGGCAAGTTTGGCAGCGTTTACAGGGATACCATAATCAATATCATGATAGGTTTTCTTATCGGGAGTTTTTGCCTTTGTAGTTCCTATGCAGCAATAAACTTCATCGCCAGTAAAAACATAATCCTGTTTTTCAAGCTGAAAAAGATCAATAAGGTGCTCTTCGATCTTAGGGTGAAGATTATTTACAGAGGAACGCGCAAAAAGTTTAATCTTTTCGTAGCGGCTATCTGCCAGCAGTAATTGGAGGAGTTCACTACCTACAGCCCCGCTTCCACCTAAAAGTATAGCGGTTTTTGGCATAGTTGTATTGTTTTTTTGTTTTCGGTAGTATGAAGTTACAAAAAATAAGTTGAAAACACTGTAAATTAAGCCAATAACCGATGTACAGCCATCTGAAACGGATAATCAGTGAAACTTTATGAGATGCAATTCTCTAACTTTTCTGCTTTTAATTAATTTTACAACATGGAAGCCCCTGAAGAAAAAGAACTACGCCTCCGAAAGATTATACACGTAGACATGGATGCATTTTATGCCTCGGTAGAGCAGCTGGACAACCCGGAACTGCGTGGCAAAGCCGTGGCTGTAGGGGGTGGCGAAAGCAGGGGTGTAGTATCGGCAGCGAGTTATGAGGCACGGAAATTTGGCGTTCGCAGTGCCATGAGCGGTTTTCTTGCCAAGAAAAAATGCCCCCACCTTATTTTCGTCAGGCCCAGGTTTGACCGCTATCGTCAGGTTTCACAGCAAATACGGGAGATATTCCATGAGTATACTGACCTTGTAGAGCCACTTTCGCTCGATGAGGCCTATCTTGATGTTACCCAGAATAAAAAAGGCAATCCGAGTGCCACAATGATTGCACAAGAGATACGCCAAAAAATACTCGAAAAAACAGGGCTCACTGCCTCGGCAGGGATATCCATCAATAAGTTCATTGCCAAAGTTGCCAGCGATTACAATAAGCCTAATGGCCAAAAAACGGTAAACCCCGACGAAGTTCTCGACTTTCTCGAAAAACTGGCCATCGGCAAGTTTTATGGCGTAGGCAAAGTGACTGAAGAAAAAATGTACCAATTAGGCATTTTTACCGGTGCCGACCTGAAACAAAAATCGGTTGAATATTTAACGGAGCATTTCGGGAAATCAGGAGCCTATTATTACCATGTGGTACGTGGCATACATAACGGACAGGTAAAACCCGACAGGACGGTAAAATCTGTAGGAACGGAACATACTTTTTTTGAGAATCTGGTATCTGAGGTATTCATGCTCGAAAAGCTGGAACTAATTGCCGATGAACTGGAACGCCGACTCAAGAAAAAGAAGATTGCCGGAAAAACCGTAACCCTGAAGATAAAATACAGCGACTTTACTGTACAGACGCGTAGCAAGACAATGGCTTATTTCATCTCTGACAAAAGCCTTATCCTCGAAACGGTTAAAGAATTATTGTATCAGGAAAAACCAAAGGATTCCGTACGCTTATTGGGCATCTCACTCAATAACCTGAACACGGAAGAATCGGGTGTTAAGAAGCCCGTTGCTGTACAGCTGAAGTTTGAGTTCTAAGCAGTCTTCAGTCGCAGTTTTTAGCATCATAATCAAAAAACACCCCTAGCCCCTCTCAAGAGAGGAACCTGCTTCACTCAGATTTAAAAGCAATCGTGGCAGAGCATGAGTGTTCCTCTCTTGAGAGGGGCTAGGGGTGTGTTAGAACAAAAAAGCCGCCCAAACAGGACGGCTTATATATATTTTCGTTAGCAAACTACTTCCACTTCACAGTTTCCATGATATTCCTCATATCATCCCTTAGATAGCTTGCTGCCGGCATGATTGAGTCGAAATTGGGCTTGGCATAAAAATATACCGATCCCGAAAGAAAATGATGCAGGCTGTCGGTTACATAGAACTGCGCATTGGTTGCTGCATTTCCACCCACTTCATAAAACATTCCATAGGCTTTTTTCTCAGGGTTAAAATACGGCTGTTCACGAATGTCATCTGCCTTTACAACCTGTTTATAAGTCAGTTTCTGAGCATCTCTAAGCAATTCATCAAGGTTACCGTTTACAGGCTTATAGTTAAGGTAGATAGTAGCCTTCATTTTTGGATAATGAATCTCAAGATTACTACAGTCTTTACCCGGCTTTAGTTTAGCCAGAGAGTTATATCCAAAAGTATATGGGCAAGGCTGCTCAAGCGGCACATATTTACCCATAGGGTAATCCAGCCTTAGGTAAGCCTCTGGTTTAGGCAGGGTTTCTCCGCCACAGCTAACAACCATTATTGCAACAGTTAGCATACCTATAAAACCCGTTAATCGTTTAATATTATTCATTTAAGTGTAACCTTAATTTGTTTTATCCTTCTCTTATCAACTGATTCGATGGTAAAGATATTGCCATTAAAGCTAATTTTTTGTCCTTTTTTCGGAAAATTACCCCATATCTCTAAAAGAAAGCCCGCAAGGGTTTCGGCTTCGCCTTTGGCAGCTTCAAATTCTTCCTCTTCAATATCGGTTATCCTGTAAAAGTCCTTAAGGCTTATTTTCCCGTCAAACAGGTAGTTATGGTCATCAATACGGGTATAGATAATATCCTCATCATCAAACTCATCACTTATATCGCCTACTATTTCCTCTAATATATCTTCAAGCGATATAAGTCCTGAAGTACCACCATATTCATCGACTACAATGGCAAGGTGGTTTTTCATGGTCTGGAATTCCTTTAGGAGGTTGTCCAGCTTTTTATTTTCGGGCACAAAAAATGGCTCGCGAATGATAGCCTGCCAATCAAAATTGTTGTTATCTATATGCGGAATAAGGTCTTTAATGAACAGTACCCCTTCTATCTGGTCGATATTGTCGCGGTAAACAGGGATACGTGAAAAGCCTTTATCTACGATCTGCGGCATTAATGCTTCGAAAGATGTTTCAATATTCAGTGCAAAAATGTCAATCCGCGGACTCATAACCTGCTTCACATCAGTATTCCCGAAGGAAACGATACCTTCCAGTATCTTTTGCTCCTCGGCGGTAGCATCGCCATAATCGGTAAGTTCCAGTGCCTGAGACAGCCTGTCTATTGAGAGGCCATTACCCTGTGCCCCCACTCTTTTGTGAAGCTTTACCGTAAGTTCACGCATGGGCACGCTTAGCGGAGACAGTAGCTTATTAAGTCCAAAGAGCACATAACATATCCTATTGGCAAATTTAGTATTGTTCCTGCCGGCATATAGCTTGGGAACCACCTCACCAAACAACAGTACCAGGAATGTAATAACGATTACCTGAACCATAAAACTAAGCCACGGAATGGTAATACCGCCAAACAACGAACCGCTTATCCTGAAGAAAAGGATAATGATCGCTATATTAATAAATGTATTGGTAATAAGAATCGTGGCCTGGAGCTTTTTAGGCTTTTCAAGAAGCGAAACAATAAGGCTGCCACGTTTGGGGCTTTTTTGGCTCATTTTTTCCACATCCTGTGGTGTGAGCGAAAAAACAGCTACTTCGGTGCCTGATATGAATGCAGAACATACAAGTAGAAAAAGAATTCCTGTTACGCCGCAAATGAGGCTGTAATCTAAAAAGGTGTAACTCGAGGGGTCGGGGTCCAAAACAATGGGTGTTCGTTAAACATTAAAATGGCAGGTCGTCGTTAGGTGCCGGCACATTTACATCATAATTCGGTTTTGCAGGCTCATTCACGGCTTGTGACGAAAAACTCTGCTGCTGCTTGTGGTCAAGCTCTTTTTTAGTGGTAAGGAAAGTAAATTCCGTTACCTGTATCTCGGTCGTATATTTAGTAGAACCGTCTTCACCCTGCCACTGGCGGGATTTGATTCGGCCTTCAACATATATCTTATCGCCTTTGGTCAGGTACTTTTCGCAGATCTCCGCCGCTTTGTTGCGCACTACAAGGTTATGCCACTCGGTAGAGGTTATCTTTTCGTTCGTCTGCTTATTGATATAGATCTCGTTGGTAGCCAATGGAAAACGCCCAATGCAATTACCGCCTTCAAAATAATGAAGCTTTACATCGTCGCCCAAATGCCCTATCAGCATCACTTTATTTAACGTACCGTTCATGGTTTGTACTGATTAGTTCAATCAAATATACCACTTTTAACGCTTACTCCAATAATTCTCAATAAAATTATGGATAACGATGGGAAACGGATACTCTTTTAGCACATCTGCAGGGATTGCCCCAGTAACTTCTTCATTAATAGCAACTTCTAAAAAACGAATATGAAGATGCTGGTGCGACAACTTGTGTATCATAACATCTGTAAGAAGCGTAACTTTTTTTGGAACAAAGCCCAGACCTTCAAATTTTTTGATGCTTAGTATTGCATCCTCCACAGAAGTAAGGCTTTCGGTTTCCAACAGCGGAAACTCATATAAGTTATGCCAGATGCCTTTAGCAGTGCGTTTTTGGACAAGGCTATAGCCGCGGCTGTCTTTTACCACAATATAATTAAAGTACCTATTGGTCACTTTTGTCTTTTTAAGCTTAACCGGCAGCTCTCCCACCCTGCCCGTCGTAAAAGCTACACAATGGACATTGAATATACATATAGCGCAGTCCGGACTTTTGGGCACACATTGCAATGCACCGAATTCCATCATGGCCTGATTGAATTCAGAAGCCTGTCCCTTTGGCATCAGCGAAGCTGCAAGTTCGGTAAATTGTTTTTTGGCTCCGCCGGATGAAATATCGGTATCAATACCAAATACACGGGATAGCACACGATAAACATTACCATCAACAACAGGAACACCCTCGCCATAAGCAATAGATGCTATCGCGGCCGCAGTATAATCGCCCACTCCTTTTAACTTTAACAGTCCTGCATAGCTATCCGGGAAATTTCCATCCATTTCAAACGCCACCATTTTTGCCGTAGCGTGAAGATTTCGGGCACGGGAGTAATATCCCAGTCCCTGCCATAGCTTTAGCACCTGCTCTTCGGGTGCGGCAGCCATGTCCTGAACGGTAGGAAAAGCGTCGATAAAACGTAAAAAGTAGGGTAAACCCTGTGCTACACGGGTTTGCTGCAGCATTATTTCTGACAGCCAGATAGGGTATGCGCCCGTGGTTTTTCGCCAGGGTAAATCGCGCTTATTTTGTAAATACCAATGAATTAAAGGCTTAGAAAACTCCATAATAGTGTACCAGTGCACAAAAGTAAAAGTTTATGTTATTAAATTTTAATAGATTAACCTTGAATTATTGTTTTTTTAATTCTTATATTTGCACTCTCAAAAAAATACACAATCATAAATTAGAAAGAAAATGACGAAAGCAGACATCGTAGCGAAAATTTCGGAGAAACTTGGACTTGAGAAAGGTGATGTACAAGCAACAGTTGAGTCTTTTATGGAAGAAGTAAAAAACTCTCTTGAGACTGGTGACAATGTATACCTTAGAGGTTTTGGAAGTTTTATCATCAAAACGCGCGCTGAAAAAACAGGTAGAAACATTTCAAAGAATACTACCATTAAGATTCCTGCTCACAACATCCCGGCATTCAAACCTGCAAAGATCTTTGTTGACGGAGTAAAAACAAATACTGAGGCTAAAGTAAACTAATTATTAACCACCTAACCCTTTTCAATTATGCCAAGTGGTAAAAAAAGAAAAAGACATAAGGTAGCAACGCACAAACGTAAGAAAAGAGCGAGAGCTAACCGTCACAAAAAGAAAAAGTAGTTCTAAACTACTTTTTCTTGTTTTAAAAGAATTTAAAGTTCATTGAAAAAAAGGATATTAGATTTTAGACCTTAAGTTTTAGATTTTGCCGTACTATGCGCTGAAAACTGAGACAGGGACTGGAAACTTTATCCTATGGGTACTCAAATACCTGTAAATTAATGTTTAATCCATCTGCTTCCGGTTAACGGTTGGCAGTTATAAGTTAACAGTTTCAGCCTTGCGCTGTGAACTGTAAACCGTAAACTGTAAACTATCACCTTGCGGATAAAAATGTACAGTGTGAACAAAGAATTAATTATTCGATCTGGTTCTGACGCGGTAGATTTTGCCTTATTAAAAGATGGAAAACTAATTGAATTGCACAGCGAGCGCGAAGACAAAAACCAATTTAACGTTGGTGACATCTTCATAGCAAAGATCCGCAAACCCGTGGCCGGCCTTAACGCCGCCTTTGTAAATGTAGGTTTCGAAAAAGATGCCTTTTTACATTACCACGATTTGGGTCCTAACCTGGCCTCGATGCTGAAATTCATAAAACTTGTAAGCGCAGGTAAAGTAAAAGATTACTCACTGAAAAACTTTCCTTTTGAGAAAGAGATAGACAAAGATGGTTCCATAGGCGACGTGCTTAGCGCCAATCAGTCTGTTCTCGTTCAGGTGGTTAAGGAACCCATATCTACCAAAGGGCCGCGTATAAGCTCTGAGCTTTCACTGGCAGGAAGATATGTTGTTTTGGTTCCCTTTTCAGACAGGATCTCTATTTCTCAGAAAATAGAATCCAAAGAAGAAAAAGACCGCCTAAAGAGACTCGTGCAGTCTATCAGGCCAAAAGGATTTGGAGTAATAGTGAGAACGGTAGCAGAAGGCAAAAAAGTAGCCGAACTGGACAAAGACCTGCAAAACCTGCTGGACAAATGGACAGGAATGTGCAAACGACTGCCAAGCGCCCATCACCCAAGCAAAGTACTGGGAGAAGTTAATAAAGCTTCGTCTATACTTCGCGACGTATTCAACGATACCTTTACCGGTATTTATGTGGATGATGAGGACCTGTATTACCAAACAAAGGACTATCTGCAGGAGATAGCTCCTCAAAAAGCGAATATCGTAAAGCACTACCAAAGTAAAGAGCTGCCATTGTTTGAAAAATATAACATAGAAAGGCAGATTAAAACCTCTTTCGGTAAAACGGTATCCATGAGCAAGGGGGCCTATTTGATAATAGAGCATACCGAAGCCCTGCACGTTATCGACGTGAACAGTGGCAACCGCTCAAACAAGGCTTTAAGCCAGGAAGATACCGCCCTCGAAGTAAACCTTATAGCCGCCGCAGAGATTGCGCGACAGCTGAGACTAAGGGATATGGGAGGGATTATAGTAGTCGATTTCATAGATATGGGAAATCCTGACAACAGGAAGAAACTCTATGATTTCCTTCGCGAAGAAATGAGCGACGATAAAGCAAAACACAAGATCCTGCCTCCTAGTAAATTTGGACTGATCCAGATTACAAGGCAAAGGGTAAGGCCTGAAGTTAATATCAAAACCAAAGAAGTAGACCCGAACAGGGTAAACGGCGAAATTGAAGCCCCTATTCTTGTTATTGACCGCATAACGGCCGACCTGGAAAGAATTATGAAGACCCACAAAAAGATCGTGCTTAACGCACACCCATTTGTGGCCGCATACCTAACAAAAGGTTTCCCTTCTATACGTTCAAAATGGTTTTTTGAACATAAGAAATGGGTAACGATCATACCTCGTGACGCTTACACGTATTTAGAATACCACTTTTTTGATAGCAAAGGAGACGCTATCGCAGAATAACAAGAACCGCCCCAACGATGTTGAGGGCGGTTTTTTTATGCCAAAAAAATTTTGTGATAATGTGGTTTTCCGTAAAAAAATTAACAGGATTTTATTTAGGTTTGTCATACCAAAACAATCAAATTATGTCACTTTTAGATTTTTCAAAGAAAAAAGAGCTTGAAGAAATCAAACTCTTAAAAGAACAACTTGAAGAGTTCAGACCCATATTAAACATTCAGGATAGGGTTAAAACTATTGAAGATCAATTAAATAATCTCATTAAAGAAAAAGAGTCACG
The DNA here is from genome assembly GCF_054457175.1 of Flavobacterium hauense. Taxonomy (NCBI): domain Bacteria; kingdom Pseudomonadati; phylum Bacteroidota; class Flavobacteriia; order Flavobacteriales; family Flavobacteriaceae; genus Flavobacterium; species Flavobacterium hauense. The sequence continues at coordinate 152,761 of NZ_JBTKVX010000005.1, read as the reverse complement.
TATAGATCTTTTAAAAATGCAGATAAAAAAATATGAGAATATTATTGACTTGGAAGAAAAAATTGCCGCAAATGAAAAAGAGTACTCAGCAACAATAAAAACCAAAAAGTCAGAGATTAGAATACTTGATGATGAATATGCTAATATGAGGCAAAAGTATGGCGATTCGCGAGAGTTATATTTAAAACTCAAACAAGAGCTTAAAATTTATCAGGATAAAATCGATTTATCCGAATTTGGCATATATGAACCTGTCTATGATTTCGAAAAATCTGAAGATTATCGAGCAGAGCAGGCTGTAATAATCCAACGCCAAAAGACTATGATTGCAAATGAAAAGGCCGCAACATGTAGTGTTAACTGGACTATTGATGGAAGTGAAGCTAAAGGAAAATCATCGACCAAAAGGCTTATAAAATTAGTCTTACGTGCATTTAATGGCGAATGTGATTCTTTTATAGCAAAAGTGAAATGGAATAATGCTAGTCAAATGAGAGAAAGAATCAAAAAAGCCTATGAATCAATAAACAAACTTAGCGAAGGAAATGCAATTACCATAAGCCCAGAATATTTAGATTTAAAAATAAGAGAGCTTAATTTAGAATACGAATATCAGGCAAAAAAACAAGAAGAAAAGGAAAAAATGAGAGCTATACAAGAAGAGCTAAGAGAAGAAGAAAAAGCTAAGAGGGAATTTGAAAAAGCGCAACGTGATGCTGAAAAAGAAGAAGCTGTTTTCCAAAAAGCACTTGACAAGATTAAAAAAGAAATGGGCTATGCAAGTCCAGAACTACAACAACAATTACAACAGCAAATTAATCTCTTAGAAACAGAACTGGAAGAAGCCAGATTGAAAAAAGAAAGAGCACTATCAATGGCTCAACAAACCAAACGTGGACATGTATATATAATTTCTAATATTGGTTCTTTCGGAGAGAATGTATATAAAATAGGCATGACAAGAAGGCTTGAACCTACAGATCGTGTTAAGGAATTGGGAGATGCTTCTGTACCTTTTCAATTTGATATTCATGCTATGATATATTCCGATGAGGCAAGAACTCTGGAATATGAACTCCATAAAGCTTTTAGCGATAAAAAAGTAAATATGCTTAATTATCGTCGGGAATTTTTTAGAGTTAGCTTACAGGAAATAGAATCTAAAATAAAAGAATTAGGGTTTGATGCCGAATTCACCTTACTACCTGAAGCAATGGAATATAGAGAATCAATTACGATAATTGAAAAAAATCAAAACGGAATAGAAATAAAATCAACTGAAGAATTAGTCGAAGAAGATTTTCCTTTAGACCTATAGTAGAGGCGTAGCAATGCTACGTCTTTTCATTTAGAACGTTTTAAAACATCTAATCCTCCTCGAGAAATCGCCATACATAAGTCTATACTATGTTAAACAAACCTATCCCCAAAACACAATACTTTAAACACTTTAGCGTTATAGGCATATATAAAAACAACCGCCAATGAAGAATTATATTAAACTGCTGTTGTTGCTTGCTTCTGCAAATTTTTATGGCCATAACCTGGCAAATTGCGGACTGGACAACAACCCTGCACTTACTGACGATGAAGCGGCTTTTCTTAACGCCTGGTTTGGAGAAGATGAAAGTGATGGCTTCGATTTTAAAGGAAAAAAAGTATTGATAGTAAATGGTGCCGACGGACTTCGTTTTGAGTCTAAAGCCGATTACTTTAAAGACATCAGGCAGCGCCTCGAAGAAGAAGGCATGCCGGTAGCTTCGGCTCCAATCCCTCTTACCGAGATGGAAAAAATACAATCAGGAGGTTATGATGCTGTGATTACCCACTGGGTAGACGAGCCAATGACCAAAGAGAAAAAAAGAAACATTATAGGCAGGCTTGCTGCCGGTTTCTGGGGATCGCTTAGTTAATCCGCCATCAGAAAAACATTCATAAAGACGCGGCATTGCTGCGTCTTTATTATTATCATCAATCAATCAAATCACATATACAATGAATCACCTTACCTTACTCCTGTTATTTTTCACATCACTCACCTTTTCACAAGACCCTGAAAAATGCGGCATAGACAACAATCCGTTGCTGAATAACGACGAGGCGGCATTCCTCAATGACTACTTTAACGACGAAAGAGGCCACTTTAATTTTACCGGAAAGAAGATTCTTATTGTCGGCGGACCCGGTGCATCTTACCTGGAATCAAAAGGCCGGTATTTTAATGGAATCAGGGAATGGAACCAGGGAAGAATATCAACTGGCTTCTATCCTTTTACTGAAGAAGAAAAAACAGCATCAGGAGGCTATGATGCAATCATATCTTATTGGACTAAAATAGATGTCAATAAGCAAAAAGTAATCCGAAAGGTAAAGAATGGCAAATGGAAAGTTCCCGGCGCCTGATACATCACCAAGAATATAACTAATAAAAAGCTTTTCTGTTAACTCAATTATCTCCTCGCAAAGACCGTAACTTCGGCCTTGCCTCTTTTAAAATCGGCAGAGTCGTACCAGAAATCGATACGTTTAATATTCCTGTCTCCGGTCTGTATTTCTAAAATATCACTTTCGCCGTTTTTAGGTATGGCAATAGGGGCATCGATAACCTCATCTTCCCCGGAATCATAAACAACCTTCATTTTTGTAATCGTCAGCGGAAGATCCCTAACGGTAACCTTCAGCCTTCCGTAATTAGCCACAGGCTCTTTGATCTGAATAACATCGTGATCTGTATTGTGCATGGCATACGTATCCCCAAGGGCAAACCACCCTCCGCGCCTTTCCGGCGGTGCCGATGCTTTTTGAGCGTTTACGAACCCCACAATACAACAGCAGACTGCTATAAAAAAACACTTTTTCATGATAATGGCTTTTAAGTTAGGTTATGGAAACCTTGTTAGCCAATGAGGGGGTTTTTGGCTGTATACTTAAAGTCAGACGGAAGAAAATATTATCTACATTTTAGATAATACACCTACTAAAGACAATTTGCTTCTAAAAGCAAACCCTTATCAGGCTCTTACAGAGTCTCCCCAAAGACCTTATATAAAGGTAAGCAATTTATAGTATTTAATATTTAATTGTACACTATTTCAGGTTTATTCTTTGAAAGCCTGTTTTTTATCGACCGATTGCCCAAACGTCTCCAAGATTCAGGAAACTGAATAGCATAGTATTCTCAGCGTTAGTGTAACGCTGGGTCTTCTTATCAGGTTTCGCATCTGCTTTGAAATAATACTGCCAGACCGGGAACAAGGCATCAAACTTTGCCTTGGCTTTATCAAACCGATATGATTTTCCGTTAGCATCGGTTACAGTTTTAAAATCGGTTACAAAGCTGTCTTCATAATCAGCCTGCGCTTTAATGGCATCTTCAGTCATGCCCTGTGGCGTAAAAACAATACGCAGCATACCGTTGTCAAACTCCTTGAGTTTATAGAAAACATAATTGCCTTTTAACCGGGATGCCAGTGAGGCTGCAACGTCTTTAGCACTATCTTGGGATGGTATGGCATTTAACGTATTGAGAAAAGCCGTATCCTGAGCTTTTGCAGGGATAGCGATTATGAAGAATAAAAGGAATGCAAATGTTTTCATGTGTACTATCAGGGCATAAAAAAAGCGCAGTAAAACTGCGCCTTAGATTCTTATTATTTTCTTCCGAAAACGGTAACCTCTACCTTACCGCTGGTAAAGTCGGTACTGTCATACCAAAAGTCAATACGTTGTATGTTCCTTGTCCCGCTTTTGATATCAACAACAGCGCTTTCGCCATTCTTAGGTATTTCCATAGGGATATCAATCGTTTCCTGTTCGCCATTGTTATATACAATAGTCATCTTGGTAATGGTAAGAGGTGCATTTCTTACCGTTACTTTCATCTTTTTATAATTCAGTGAAGCATCTTTTTTAACCACGATAGCATTATGATCGGTATTATGGATTGCTTCGGTAGTGCCTACAACCATCCAGGCACCTCCAACAGGGTTTTCTTTAACCCTGAAATCGCCACCCTGGGCAGCAAACAGGCCTGTAAAAAAGCAGCATACGAATAGTAAAGTAATTTTTTTCATCAGTTTCTTCTTAGAACGATTATACAGTATTGGGGCGATAGTTATCTTTTAACTAAAACAGGTTAAAGGGAATTAACCCTACGTTAAGTATATTAAATTTTCATTTAAATCATCATCTTTATCTGTAAGAAAATGCGTCTTAAAAATCAATATATCAAACACTTAAAAACATAACCTTATAGCTAAGCTGTAAAGATAAAAATTTTTACAAATATTCAAATCTTAAATATTTCTTAAAATGTTAAATATTCTAAAGTCCAAATGGGACAATGTAATACGGCTTTTTGTATCATCATTCCACACTTTTGTATAAGATGGAGGGCATGCACCCGGCATAACTTTGTATCATTAATATTAAACGATACAATACAATGTCTAAAACAATTTTTATAACAGGTGCATCACGAGGATTTGGACGCATCTGGGCAGAGGCTTTTCTTGAACGCGGCGATAAGGTTGCAGCAACAGCACGAAATATTGAAGCACTTAACGACCTGAAAGCAAAATATGGCGATGCCGTTTTGCCGATTCAGCTTAATGTAGACAACCGAAGTGAGGCTTTTGACGCTGTAAACAAGGCAGCCAAACATTTTGGCAAACTTGACGTGGTTATCAACAATGCAGGGTACGGTCTTTTTGGTGCAATTGAAGAAGCAAGCGAACAGGAAGCACGCCAGCAATTTGAAACCAATGTTTTTGGATTACTTTGGATTACACAGGCTGCCCTGCCCATAATGAGAAAACAAGGATACGGGCACATTATACAGCTATCAAGCTTACTTGGTGTAATTACACTTCCCGTATTAGGGATCTACAATGCTTCTAAATTTGCCGTTGAAGGGCTTAGCGAAACTCTGGCACAGGAAGTAAAAGGCTTTGGCATCAACGTTACCCTTGTTGAACCGAATGGTTTTGCTACCGATTGGGCTGGCTCATCATCTTTCCACAGTGAATCTATTGAAGCCTATGACGGTGTTAAGAAAGCCTTTAACGATGGCCTTACCGATGATGTCTTTGGTATTCCCGAAGCTACAACTCCTGCAATACTTAAGCTGGTTGACGAGAAAAATCCGCCATTGCGTTACTTCCTTGGTAAAGTTGGCCTTCCGGCTGCGCAACAGGTATATGCACAACGCTTTGCCGAATGGGAACAATATGCCGATGTGGCTATTGTCGCACATGGTAAATAAAATGCTTACTTTCATTATCTTTACAATAGCATCTGCCTCTGCAAAGAGGCCGGTGCTATTGCCTATACCCTAAATATTATGCAGCATTTTAAAACCCTTAGCGAATATGCCCGTTTTAATGGTTTCGCTACACCCGAAAACCCATTGATCCACCTTGTTGAATGCGCAAAGGTTGACACCTGCAACATGAGCCAGGAAGAATTTACGGGAGACTTTTACATGATCATGTTCAAGAAAATGAAATCGGGCGTAATTGTGTATGGCCGTACAAAATATGACCATGAAAATGGCTCAATGGCATTTATAAAGCCACGGCAGCTCATGAAGATGGACAATGTAGAGCTTGAAGAAAATGGTTTTATCATTTTTGTACATGAAGATTACCTCAACGGACACACACTGCACGCTGAAATAAAAAAATACGGGTATTTTGATTATGAAGCCAACGAAGCACTGCATCTCTCTGCCCGCGAAGAAGAGATAGTATGGGACCTGTTCTTTAAGATGGAAACAGAATATAATAACAACCAGGATGAATATACCCGTGAAATCATGCTGACACATCTGGATTCAATTCTCAAATATTCACAGCGTTTTTACAAAAGGCAATTCATAAACAGGACACAGCTTTCGGGTAAGACGGTTTCAAAATTCAATGAGGTGTTGTTTTCTTACTTTGATAAAGGACTCTTGAAAACAAAAGGTCTGCCAAGCGTAAAAGCCATGGCAACACTTCTGAATACTTCACCACGTTACCTGAGTGACCTGCTTAAACAGGAAACAGGAAAAACCGCCATGGAACTTATACACATCTTCCTGATTGGCGAAGCAAAGAACATGCTTCAGGCTTCTGAGAGCACTATTGCCGAAACTGCTTATTATCTTGGTTTTGAGAACCCTCCTTATTTTTCGCGATTGTTCAAGAAAGAGGTAGGACTTACCCCGGTAGAATTCAGAAAACAGTTCTTAAACTAATACAACCGCCATAAGGGCGGTTTTTATTTGTCCTGTTTGCCCCCTTTTATTGTCGTTGACTCACACTAATAGAACAAACGCTTTCTCTAACTTTGAACTTATAAATGAATGGTTATGAGAAAACTGACTGTTTTAATATCATTACCATTAACGAATTTTTAAGAGTGCCTCCTGCAAAATAACAATCCAGAGAATCATCAATCGAAGGACGAACGATAAACCTGAGTTCTCCGCTAAGCCCTGAAACACAATGTTTCAGGGCTTTTATTTTGTTGCAGATTACAATATGCTACAGGAAAGGAATTCTAAAACACACCTCATTAGACAATTGAACCTAATTTTATATCCCTGAAAAAGGCACTCCTTCCTCGTCCAAATACAATATGGCCAATCAATTTATATAAAATCAAATCTTTTAAGTTATGAGAAAAACAACTTTATCTATTGTGTGTCTCAGTTTGTCTCTCCTGACATTTAGTGGCATGTTTGCCCAATCTAAGAAAAAACCTAACATCATTATGGTCATCTCAGACGATACCGGCTGGGGAGACCTTGGTGTTTATGGTGGCGGTGTCGGACGTGGAATGCCAACCCCTAACCTTGACAAAATGGCCAAAGAAGGCATGCAGTTCTGGTCGTTTTATGGGCAGCCTAGCTGTACTCCGGGAAGGGCAGCCATGCTTACAGGCCGTATCCCTAACCGAAGCGGTATGACTACTGTTGCCTTTCAGGGACAGGGCGGCGGATTGCCAAAAGAAGAATGGACGTTGGCATCGGTACTGAAAAAAGCCAATTATAAAACCTACTTTTCAGGAAAATGGCACTTAGGCGAAGCCGATTATTCGATGCCTATTGCTCATGGTTTTGACAAAATGCAGAATGTGGTACTGTACCACCTTAATGCTTACACCTATGCTTTTGAGTCGTGGAATCCGGAAATGTCTCCCGAAATGCTGGAACTCTTCAAAAAAGTGACTACCGGTGTACTTGAAGGCGAAGCCGGAGGAAAAGCACGTGAGATAAGTAAAGTTACCGAAGAAAACATTGCCGAACTGGATATGATGATGGTCGAGAATAACCTGAAACAGCTTGACGAATATGGTAAAAGCAAAGACCCCTTCTTTATGTGCATCAACTTTGCAAAAAACCATCAACCTAACCTTCCGTCAAAACAGTTTGTAAACAAATCTCCCGGAAAAAGCAAATATTCTGACGCTGTAGTAGAGATGGACTACAATGTAGGCCGTATCATGGATAAGATCCGTTCGCTTGGCATTGCCGAGAATACCATAGTTATCTATACGGTTGATAATGGTGCATGGCAGGACGTACACCCTGATTCAGGTTATACGCCTTTCAGGGGTACAAAAGGTACCGATCGCGAAGGTGGTAGCCGTGTACCCGCACTTGCATGGTGGCCGGGCCAGATCGAAGCCGCAAGCCAGAGCCACGATATCGTGGGCGGGCTTGACCTTATGGCAACATTTGCCAGCCTTGCAGGTGTAGAGCTTCCTAAACAGGACAGAGCGGGTGCCGAGATGGTGTTTGACAGCTACGACATGTCTAATGTATTATTCAAAAAAGGAAAACCACTACGTGACAGATGGTTCTATTTTACAGAAGCCGAATTGTCTCCCGGTGCAGTACGAATAGGAAAATTCAAAGCGGTATTCAATACCCGTGGAGATAATGGCGCTATTGCAGGTAGTGATATGCCGGGTCAACAGCTTGGCTGGAGGGGCGATGAAACATACGTAGCTACTGTACCTGCCATCTACAACCTGTGGCAGGATCCTCAGGAGCGTTATGACCTTTTCATGAACAGCTGGACAGAAAAGACATGGACAGCAATAATCTTTAACCAGGCTATAGCCGATCTGATGAAGACATATGCCAAAATACCTCCAAGGGCACCTCAGAGTGAAACCTTTACAGGGGAAATGCAGATACAACAATACAGGACAATTGAGCAGGTGAAAAAACTCATGAATGACAAGAATACAAAGCTGCCACCTTTGAGCGTAGATCCTAAATAATAAAATCAATAAAGCCGGGGCATTACGGTCCGGCTTTTCCTATTTAAACATTTCATTATGAAGATAAATATCCATTTAAGAAAAGCATTTGCCTTCTCTATACTGTTTGTTTCTTTAACTGCCTGTAAAAAGGAAGCCGTTAAAGAATCCGATAAATCAACTGAAACCGCTTCAGTAAACAGTGATAATCCTCTGCCTTCGTGGAATGACGGCAAGACAAAAGACGCTATCATCAATTATGTGAAAGACGTCACCACCGAGGGAGGTGCCAACTTCATCCCCGTAAGCGAACGCATCGCAACTTTTGATAACGACGGGACCCTGTGGAGCGAACAGCCAGTGTATTTCGAACTGTTCTTTGCACTGGACAGGATCAAGGCCATGGCCAAAGACCATCCCGAATGGAAAGACAAGCAACCTTTTAAAGCAGTGCTTGAAAACAATATGGGAGATCTTATGAAACAGGGAGAAAAAGGCCTTGGCGAAATAATGATGGTTACCCATACGGGAATGACAGGCGACGAGTTTGACAAAACAGTAAAAGACTGGATGGCCACAGCAAAGCACCCTGTGAAGAAAAAGCCTTATAACCAGCTTATCTACCAGCCGATGCTGGAGCTTGTAAATTACCTTAAGGCTAATGATTTTAAAGTATTCATTGTATCCGGCGGAGGTATAGACTTCATGCGCCCATGGGCAGAAGATGCGTATGGCATCCCTAAAAACCAGATAGTGGGCAGCAGCGGCAAAGACCAATTTGATTACAACAATGGTAACCCGGTCATAAAAAAACTGCCCGCGCTTGATTTTATAGACGACAAAGAAGGCAAGCCTGTAGGCATCTATAAATTCATTGGCCGCAAGCCGGTATTTGCTGCCGGAAACTCTGATGGCGACCTGCAGATGCTGCAATATGCCGCGTCTAACAAATACAAAAACTTCGAATTGTATGTTCATCATACTGATTCAGTAAGGGAATGGGCGTACGACCGTAAATCGCACATAGGTACATTTGACAAGGGTCTTGACTTTGCCAACGAAAAAGGCTGGCTCGTTGCCAGCATGAAAGACGACTGGAAAGTGATATACCCGGGAGACAAGTAAAACTTTCTAAAAACTCCTGCTAAAACAGGAGTTTTTGTTTCATTTTATAATCTGCAACATCAAATAAAACAGCTGTATACTACTTAGTTATACCTTTAGAATAATTACGAAAGCCTTTATTATGAAAACAAAGCTACTTTTATGCCTTGCAGTTGCAGGACTAACCTCAACAATGGCCATTGCCCAAGACGAAGCGCCAAAAGACGATGCTGCCGAACTGGCAAAAAAACTATCCAACCCTGTCGCTAACCTCATCAGCGTGCCGTTCCAGAACAACAGCGATTATGGTATAGGCGAGTTTAAGGGTTCCCGCAACACCATGAACTTTCAACCTGTACTTCCGGTAAGCCTTAACGAAAAATGGAACATGATCAACAGGCTGATATTGCCCATAGTTACCCAAAACAACATCACCGCTCCCGGTGCAACCGAGAACGGGCTAAGCGATGCAGTATACACAGCCTTCTTCAGCCCTAAGCAGAGCAAGTTCATCTGGGGTGTGGGCCCGGCATTCTTGATTCCGACAGGTACCGATGATTTACTGACATCTAAAAAATTTGGCGTAGGCCCTTCTGCTCTTGTATTGCAGCAAAAAGGAGGATGGACTTATGGTGTTTTGGTAAACCAAATTTGGAGTGTTGCAGGAGATGACGAAAGACCGGATGTAAACCAAATGTTCGCACAGCCGTTTTTAGTACACAACTGGAAAACCGGTGCAGGGCTTGGCGTTAATGCTGAATGGACACAAAACTGGGAAACCAGCACAAGTGTAGTTTGGCTAAATCCTATCGTAACGGGTGTGACCAGTCTTGGCAAACAGAAAGTATCGCTGGGTGTAGGCCCACGCCTTAATATCATAGCTCCGGAAAGCCTAAGAGGCGACTGGGGCTGGAGAGCTGTTGTAACTTTTGTTTTTCCTAAATAATGATAAATACTATGAATATTAGGCTACTTCACGACATAGATGCTTGGGTATATGCTCTTTTATTGTTTGCGATAATGCTTATCTGCATTTGGCTTGGTGCAAGAACAGGTAAGAAGAAGGCCCAGAAGAAAGATTATATCGAAAATGAGTCCAATAAAACCATATTCGGCTCTGTTTTCGGACTGCTGGCTTTTTTACTTGCCTTTACCTTTGGCATGGGCGGTTCGCGATATGAAGCAAGAAGATCGGCTTCTATTGCCGAGGCTAATGCTATTGGAACTGCCATTCTCAGAGCTGACCTCTATCCTGAAGAACAGCGTAACGCTTTCAGGGCCGATTTTAAAGATTACCTTCAGGCTCGCATTGATTATCTGAAATGCCAAAGGGATGACCCAAAAATATCCGAATATGCAGCGTCACAGCAAAAAGCAGGCAACAGCTTATGGAAAAGAGCTATGACATTATCTGTAAACGCTCCAAGTATCATACCGTCTAACCAAATGATCCCTGCCCTCAATGAGATGTTTGACAGCGCCACATCTAACGACTACAGCGAGCTGATGAAAGTCCCGCAGTCTATTGTGACCATGCTGTTCATACTCTCTTTTGTTTCGGCATTCTTTATGGGTTACATATCGGGCGAAAAAGGAAAGATCGACTGGTATATTGCGATGGGATTCTGTTTCCTGAGCGCAATGGTTATTTACATAACGCTCGATCTCGACAGGCCGCGCAGGGGACTGATACAACTTGACGTGAGCCATAATGCAATATTCTCGCAAATAGACCAGTTTAAAGGAGAATGATCAGCACATTCTAACATTAGAAATAGCAAACCAAAAGAGATCAAACCACAAATCGAACACGGATGAAGCGGATTGGGCAGATAACCGCGGATTTTGCTTACTCCTGACTATATTAACTGCGTCTGAATACTGAACACTACTCCTCACTCACTATCTCAATCTTCCTCCGAATCTCATTGCCTGTTTCATCGGTCACGGTAATGATGTATTTACCTGTCGAGGCATTTACAGGCATTTCATGAAACGTTTGGGTTTCGCCCAGGTATCGGTCGCCGATATACCAAAATAGTCTGGCATTCGCCAAGGAATGCGCTGCACGGAGTATCACGGGCTGTACCTGTCCGTTAAAATCTTTGGTCAGATAGATTTTTCCATTTTCTTTTGGATAAATAAAATCCATACTACTGCCTGTTATACCCTGGCAATCGCTGCGGAAAGGCGGCAGTGGCATATAGTCCATGTGCAGGCCTTTGTAATACCACTCCATAACGGGAGGAAGTACAAACCAGGTTTTGGTGATCATGTTATCTACGCTTTCGCAGCTGCTGTTCACCTGAAACTGACCTGTAGGATCAAGGTGCACTACTTTATGGTACTGGCATACTGTTGTTTTTCTTCCGTTAATTGGTATCCATTGTTTAATTGTCGGGCAATGTTCTCCTGCAAGATGTCCGCTCAGGCTGCATACATCGGCTTCTTCAAGGTCGTTAAAGGGTGTTGCAAACCACTTGGTACGCGGCAGCAGATTGAATACGTCAAACAATATAGGTGCGGCACTGCCCACGCCCGTAAGCGACGGCCTGCCCTCTCCCGAGGCATTACCAACCCAAACCCCTACCACATAACGCGAACTCGTGCCAATGGCCCATGCATCGCGGCTACCAAAGCTTGTGCCTGTTTTCCAGGCAATCTCAAGTGATGAGTCATAAAAACGCCATGCCTCATCGCCCTGAGGGCGGTTCACTTCTTTCATGGCATTATAGGTTAGCCATATTGATCCCGCTCCAAGCTGTGGCTTATTGAATACCTCTTTGCCAAAATCGGCCGTATGATTGCTGTCCCAATTGAGTTCGGCAAATTCACCTGTATGGTATTTCGCCTGCGTTGCGGTAAAATGGTTTAGTGTTCCGCTCAGTCCGGCGTATGTACGGCACAAGTCCCAAAGGTTGCTTTCGGCACCACCAAGAATTAGTGACAGGCCGTAATGGTTTGGGTGTTTGTTGATGTTGTGTAGTTTAAAATGCTGTAACTGTTCATAGAAACGGTATACGCCAAAATCCTTCAGCATCAGTACCGACGGTATGTTCAGCGAACGCGACAATGCCTTTTGTGCAGGTACAGCGCCATCATAAGTAAGTTCAAAATTTTTAGGCGAATAACCCGCAATCTGCGTAGGTACATCGGCAACTAAAGTATTTGGCAATAATTCGCCTGCATCCAGCATCGAGGCATAAAGGAAGGGTTTCAAAATACTTCCGGTGCTTCTCGGTGCGGGAATAATATCCACATCCTTTTGGTGGTTCCTGTCGGTAGGTGAATTGCCTACGTAGGCCACAACATTGCGTGTCTGTACATCAACTACAAGAATAGCAAGGTTATGCACTTCGGTCTGTTTATATTCCTGATAATAGCGGGCGGCAATCTGGTTTACTCTTGCCTGAAGGTCGTTTTGTACTGTGGTTTTAATACGCTGCCCTTCTTTGGTTTTAGCGATGTTCTGCAACAGGTGCGGCGCAGCCTGAGGCAGTTTGAATGGTTTTTGCGGCAGGTCTTCCTGAAGCGAAAGCTCATAAGTCGTTTGGTCTATTACCTTTTCTTCGAATAGCTTTTTGAGCAGGCGGTTGCGTTTGGCCAACAAATTCCGCTGATTCTTACCCGGATAGATAAGACTTGGGGCATTAGGCAATACGGCAAGCGTAGCTGTTTCTGCCCACGACAATTGGTGCGGCTGAACGCCAAAGTAACGCCACGATGCCATCTCAAGCCCTACCACGTTTCCTCCATAGGGAGCGTGTGCGGCATACAGCCCCAGTATCTCATCTTTGTTGTGGCGCACCTCAAGGCGGGTTGCCAATAGCATTTCAAGCAATTTCTCAAAATAGCTGCGTTTTTTACCTTCACGCGAAAGGCGTACTACCTGTTGCGTAAGCGTACTACCCCCACGCACCACTTTACCGGCATTGTAATTCTGCTTCATAGCTTTGCCAATAGCTACGGGATTAAACCCCGGATGGCTGTAAAAATGCTGGTCCTCAAAATAGACAATGCACTTCTTGAATTTATAAGGCACGCTGTCCTGCGCCGGAAAACGCCACTGTCCGTCACGGGCTATACGTGCGCCCAACAGTTCGCCGTCACTGCTTTCTATCACGGTAGAGTATGGTGACTCAAACAATGTTCGAGGCAGGCAAAAATAATAGCCCACCAAAAACACAACGGTTACGGCTGTTCGGAGTTTATTGGATTTGATCCAATTAATGAGTTTCATCGTTTGATGATTAATATGATTTTGGAAATCTGCTTGTATGCCTAACAGAAGAAATTCTGATTACATCTCCCGAAAACTTATAGGCAATTCTGTAATGAAAAATCTCGTAAGCTCTATAACTGCCATCATTATACCCTCTAAATGTATCTAATGGATAAATTTCATGATTTGTGCTTAGAATCAAAGTCGATTTTTGAATTTGTATAATAACCTTATCTGCAATAGATAGGGATTTAGTAGTATTTAAGATGTATTCATGAATTTCGTAAAGCTGATCAAGAGCAATACGTGTCCATATTATTTTCTTCCCCATCTTTTTATAAGCTCACTTACCTCATCATGAGTAAATACATCTCCTTTTTCGAACTGCTCATCAGCAATATCAAGTTCTTTATTGTATTGCTCAATACTTATGGGCTCAGATACAATTACCGGATGACGCTGCTGATAAACATCAATAGCATCCTCTACTATTTTTAGTAAATTTTCATCTGCCATACTTATTTCCTGAATAAGTTTTTCCCTCAATTTATAAGCTTCCATAACATTTGTCTTGAATATCAAATATACTAAGATTTTACCCTTTTAAAGAGGCGACATATAATTATTCATATGCCGCCCTATAAATTATCCTTACCTCACAACCTTAACCCACTGCCCTTTGGTCCTTGCCATAAACGAGTTGTCATACATGGCTTCGCACTGCACACCCGGCAGGTAATAGCTGCCCGGATAGCTGGCGTTGAGCAGTATCCTGAAGGTTTTGGTTTCGTTGGCCTTCAGCGGGAAGTAGAAGTTCGTCCTGTCGTCCCTTATATCGGTGTAGTCTACGTTATTTTCGGCAAAGCTGCCAAAGTCGGTAAACCTCGTGTTCACGATTTCCCATCCTGATGGGATGATCTGCGTAAGCGCCACGTTCTCTACCCTTTCGCCTTTGGTATTGCTTATGGTTACCTCAGCCACAAACTCGGTACCTTGCGTCAGCGATGACGGGTTGATAGCATTACCGCCCCTGTCTTTGAACACTATGCCGGTTTTCAGTCCGCGTTCTTCGGTTTGTTCCTGACCTACAGGCAATATGCCGCTGTACACAACTTTTATATATAGCGTTCCTTTATTGTTGTTCTTAAGCGCCACAGTGTTACTTGCACTTATGTCAAGTTTCCTGTCGGCAAAGGTTTTTTGCGTAGCGATAGCCTGCGACTTGCCTTTGCTTGTATAGGTAATATCGATGCCTTTCGGGCCATTATTTAATGCAAACTTAGACATTGCATACAGGCAGTATGCTGACGTTTGCGTACTCATCCATTCGCCTGACGACATTTGTTTTGCCAGTTTGGTCGCCATACTGAAAGCTTTCTCTTTCTGACCCAATATCACTAATGTTTCAAGTGCCATTGCCCTGTTGCGTGCCGCCGAACCATAGTAATAATATTGGTACGGGTTGTTCTCTACATCAAGGCTGCTTTGTGCCAGCAATTGCTGGCCTACCGCTTTTTGTCCTGCTAATGCATAGGCAGCAGCAAGCCTAAGTTTAGATTCATTAGAGATACCTGCTGTTTCCCTCAACCTGTTCATAGACGAAAGGTCGGGTGCTCCGGCAAGTGCCAATGTATATAATCGATATGCCTGCGCAAAATCGTTATGGTAGCCACTATCGTATCGCCATTGCCTTGCCACTCTCTGCTGGTATTGCAGCCATTGTTTTTTCGCATTCAGCGGAAGCGCATACCCTTTCTTCTCTGCTTCGATAAAGAAATGCCCGGCATAGCTCGTACCCCAGTCATCGGCTTCGTTCATTCCCGGCCAGTAGGCAAAACCGCCATTAGCCACCTGAAACTGTGACAGTCTTTGCAATGCTGCAGTAACATTTTTCTGTATCTTTTGCTTGCGTGTACCATCTATATCGGCAATATCAGCAAGGTATAATTGCGGGAACGCGGCAGATGTTGTCTGCTCCACACAGCCATGAGGATATTGTATTAGGTAATCGAGCCTGCGGTTAAAGTCGATAGACGGGAACGACGATACCTCAAGCCTTGCGACATTACTGCCGGCAACGCCAAAGCTGTTCCAGTTTACCGTCGCCGATTTCCCAGGTTCAAGCACCAGCTCTTTATAGTTTCTGGTAACCGGATTAGGGTTCATGATATCCAGCTCTACGTCATAGCTTGCCTTTGCACTGCCAGATGTCGCCGTTACCGTTACTTTACCTATGCCCGTAACATCGTTCACTTCAAGGTCAAAATACACCACCTTCTCATCCGGGCGGGCAAAGCTCACTGATTGCGACGATGCTCCCACCACTCTTATACCGTTATTGGTTTTTACCGTTAGCGTTACATTCTTAACCTGATTTTCCATTGCAAATACCGTTACCGGAAGTGTTACCCTTTCTTTTGGTGTAACCTTTCTTGGCAGTGATGCCAATAACATCAGCGGACTGCGCACCGGAGTAGCCTTTTCGGCCATACCATAAGCACTCAGATCGGTATTGGCTGCAACTACCATAGTACGCACCGAACCTACATATTTAGGCAGTTTTATTTCGTGCACCCTTGTCTGGCCTTTGCCAACAGTAAACGGACCAAAGTACATTACCACCGGTTTGAACCTGTTGGCTTTTTTGGCTTTACCACCGCCAAGGTCGGCATCTCCACCTATACTGAATACCTGGTTTACCTTGCCACCATAAGCACCAATCACATCATCATAGATATCCCATGTTTTTACGCCAAGTGCTTCTTTAGCATAGAACGCATCCCATGCGTTCGGGGTTTTAAAGCGGGTAAGGTCAAGCAGGCCTTCGTCTACTACCGCAAGGGTATAAGTCATGGGCTTGCCATTTTGTTCGCTTACTTTTATTGTGGTCTTCTGCTCCGGCTTCAGTACATCGGGCATGGTTATCTTTGGCTGAAGAATAGTGTTCTTATCGACCACTTCAATAGGGATGATACCATAAAGGCGTATCGGCGAGTCATTGGCTGTGGTAGCGTGCGGTTGCAGCAGCGTGATATGAATGTACACATTGGGCGCCATTTTTGCCGTTACCGGAATTACGATCTGGGTTTCGCCTTTACGGGTTGGTGCCCAGTAGGTCTGCACTACTTTAGAGCCATTTTCAAGCGATACCAATGCACGCCCTCCTTCGCTTGAAGGAAACGATATGGTTGCTTTCTCGCCTACCGCATATTTCTCCTTGTCGGCAGTAAACATTAGCATTGCAGCGTCTTCACCTCCATTATTGCGGCTACGGCCTGACCATGACGGATAATCAATATATACCGTTTGTCCGGCAGAGTGCCCTCCCTCATAATCAGTAACACGGATAAGGTATCGGCCCCATTGCTCCTCATCGGTCTTAAAGCTGAATGATGCCTTCCCCGAAGCATTGGTAACTACCTGCTCACTATAAAAAGGCATATTGGCAATAGCTGTGCTGTAAGACGATGGCCCGCTGTTAGATTCGTCCCACCACCAGCGCCATTCAACTTTGTAGACTCTTACATCTACTTTACGGCCCGGTTTTGCCTGGCCTTTTTCGTTTACGGTTGCCACCTCAAAGCGGTTGCTTTTACCGGTTTCGAGCATGCCATATTTATTGCCCTGCGGCATTTTTACACCCACATAGGTATTATATGGCGAGTAAGATGCCGTAATCACATCGGTACTAAAGTCGCCTCCTTTTTCGTAGGCTTTCGTAATGATCGCTGTTTTCAGCATACCCGGAGCACGCGATTGCAGTTTTGGCTGAAGCGTTACCACAGCTGTACCGTTATCATCGGTCTTGCCTGAGAATATGTTTACTTCTTCGCTGCTAAAAGCCTGCGCAGGATCATCGAACACATAATTCAGGTATCCTTTAAAGCTTGTTGTCTGCTCCAGGAATTTAGCCTGCATCTCGACCTTAAGGTCTTTGGCAATAGCGCCATGCAGCCATGCTACCTGAACAGTTCCTGTATTTTGGGCATTCGCCGATAGCATTTTACCTTCAAGGCTGTTCTTTATCTTCAGCCTGTTTGGCTTGATGGTCTCGATTTTGATGCTTTTGTAAAAATGGGCACCACCCACGCTTACCATTGCCTCCCAGTTACCCGTAGGGGCAGTTTGCTGTGTTGGCACTATAAATTTAAAGTGATTACGTTCGTTATAGGTCTGCACCGCCTGGAACATCATCTTACCATTAGGGTCACTCAACCTTAGTTTTATAGGATGCGTACCCGGCAGTTTTGCCGCCTTGTCGTTAAGTATGAAGCCTATGAACAAGGTATCGCCCGGACGCCAAACGCCCCTCTCGCCATAAATGTAGCCTTTAAGCCCTTTCACTAATTGGGAACCGTCTACATCAAAGTTGGAAACCGACTTCGCATTACCGTCATACAGCTTAACGTAGGTCGTGTTATTGTCTTTTTTTACGATGGCAAAATAACCCCCTTTCTTAGCGGTGAAACTTACCGTACCCTCATTGCCCGTTACGGCAGAGCCCATTTTCTGGCGCTGGTAATTGTAGATGTCTACTTTGGCCCCAACAACGGGCTGTGTCGAGGTGATACTTGTTACGGCAAAGAAATAATTATCATTAGCCCCGCGCTTGGCAATAACCCCAAGGTCACTTGCCAGAACATTGGTACTTACTCTTCTTTCATAGCCAACGAAATAACTGCTGTGGCAAGGGTTATCCCTTTGATCCCAGTCATAATCATCGCCATAGTAATCATATCCTTCATCATACTCAGAGAAATCTTCTTCTTCCTCTTCCGGCTCATCAGCAGTCTGCTGAACGCTGCCTGAGTCATCGCATTTGTATAGAGAGTATGCTCTTTTCATTGTCATCTCTACACGGTAAATCGCACCTTGCTGTGGCTGTATCAGTTTGGCAAGGTCAAGCGAATAAGCATTCCACTTGCCATAATTTTTAGTCTTATCAGCATTCAGTACCAGCTTGGTTTTCGCTACCGGCAATGATACCGTTCGCATATTGTAGTTGCCGTTAAGCTCATTATCCTGAAGGAATTGCAGCACATTGTTCTCAAATATGCGGTACACCTTAACATCTACCGCGCTCAGGTTCACAGCTTCAAAGTTTATCTTCAGGTTGCTGGATGATGGCAGTATGGTACCGCTCTTAATAAAGCGCACTTCGGGTTTAAGCTGCTCAAAAAGCACTTTTTCGCTATGGGTTACCCTGGTCTTAAACCCGTCAACACTCTCAATACCCTGAAACACCTCAACCAAAAAACTTCCGTTAAGCGGTTCGGCAAAAAACACTTTAAGCAGGTTTCCGTCTACGGCATATTTCAGGTTCTGTATTGTTTCTACGGCAACGAGACCGCTAAAATCCTGATCCTTTTGCAGTGGGTCAGAGAAGTTGATGAGCAGCGTCTGGTTATCGCCATCGGCAGGAGTCATGTTCACTACTTTAAAGTTATCCTTACCCGGCACTTCAAAAAATTCAGAGTCTTCCCTGTCTATACCTACGCTCTTACCACTCCAGCTGATCTTTACTTTGCTGTTTTGGGGCTTGCGCTGAATGCTGTCTATTATAAAATGGAAATCGGTTGCTCCCCCAGCCTTGCCGTCAAAGCGCACGGGCAGCTTGCGGCCATCCTGTTCGGCGGTCACTATTTTTTTGGCTGTAGCCAAATCCATCTGGTCGCTGGTTTTCAGCGTACCATTAAGAAACTGCCAGTCCCTGTTGTAAGATTGCAGGTCCTGAACGGTAACCAAAAAGTCCTGTTTTATGGTTCTTACCCTGAAATTAAAGTCGGCCAGGTTATTCGGCAACTCAATAAATTTAGAGAGGTGGAGGGTAACGCGGTATTCGGTATCCTGTTCCAGTTTTTTTGTTGGGCGAAAGGCAAGTATGTTCCCTGCAAGAAAAACCACTTTACCTTCTGCCGAAGGCGAAACTGTAAAATAATTTTTGTCGAGCTCCTGTCCGTCCTGCCATTCTTTTTTGGTGAATGCCAGGCCAACCTGTATGTCGGACGTTGTAGAAATTACTCCCGATGAAAAGCTTGTAATGTAATCCCTGTACAGGGTGTAATCAGAGTCAAAGTCTTTTCCTGATTTTTCAGAGCAGGCATGAAACAGCACGGTGATAACTGTAAGGCACAGCATCAGTCTAAGGGTTTTCATACGATTGGTTGGATTAGGTTAAAAAATTATTTTTAAGTAACTTATTTCACGCTATAACTAAGAATGTCTTACAAATATTGTGATGAAATTACGATATATTTTAATGATTTTGAAAATATTTTTGAACACCGCTAATTCATTGACTTTCTAAAAGTTAGCGCCTGCGTTTTTTAAAAAAATCTTTTACTAAAGCGCCACATTCTTCGGCCATGATTCCGGCCACCACTTCTGTTTTTGGGTGCAGCTTTCCACCCATCGCCCTGTAGCCTCTGTGATCATCTTCGGCACCAAAAACAATGCGGCTCACCTGGCTCCAGTACAATGCCCCGGCACACATCTGGCAGGGCTCGAGCGTAACATAGAGTGTACAGCCCGTAAGGTACTTGCCGCCAATGAAGTTTGCCGCCGCAGTTATGGCCTGCATCTCGGCATGGGCAGTAACATCAACAAGCAGTTCGGTAAGGTTATGGGATTTAGCAATAACCCTGTTATCTACTACAACCAGAGCACCTACGGGTATTTCGCCTTTATCAAATGCATCCTGCGCTTCGAGCAGGGCCTTCTTCATAAAATACTCATGGGTAAAGATGTTCTCCATAGCAACAAAAATACGATTATGATTACAAAAGTATCTTAAATAAAACCTTAAATTTCGGTTAGGCAGTATCCTTCGCTGCAATTCCTTTTAGGAATATCGCATGAAAAAAAATGTTAATTTTAACCCAACATCTTTCTAATCACGTCTAAATCAATTTTATATGAAAAAAATTTTCATATACATCTCCGTCTTGTTATTTACTTCCTTGCTGTGCTATGCTCAGATTGGCAATAAAAAGTTTGATGAGCTTTATAAAAAGCTCCATCAGACAAAATCTGATACTGCACGAATAAATACAATGGACAAGATCGCCAATCTGCACATGGATCGCTGCCTGAAGATTGCAAATGTAAAATCGCTGGACAGCGCCCGAATTTATCTTGAGAAAGTAGAGAAGCTAAGCAAAAGAATACATTCTGACGAAATAACAGGCAAGAGCTACCTTTTAAGATCCCGGTATCAGTACTTTATTGGCGACACAAAAGGGGCTATGGAACAGGCAAAAAAAGCAATGGCTCTTTTTGAAAAAAATAATGATCTGAACAACCTGTGCGAAGCTTACCGGGCACAAATGAAACTTCAGGCAATTTCGAACACCGAAGGAAAACTGCTTGCGCTGGCGACAAAAGCACTAAAAATAGCACGCAGGGCGCATAATAAAATTACCGAAGCCGAAGCGCTTGAAAATATTGCCTATGATTATATTGTAGCTAATGATTATACTAAAGCCCTCTCCTATTTTAATGAGGCTTTAAAGGTCTCGCGACAGGCCAGGCGAAAAAACGTACAGGGGACCTACTCTTTAATGGCCGGCTTATACACCGAGTTAGGCAAGCAGGACAAGGCCCTGGAGTTTATGCTTAAAGCTATAGATGCCACCGATAAGATAGAAGACCCCAATACAGAGGATGCTTACATATACAATTTGGCAGGGGTTACCTACAGGGGTATGAAGGATACCCAAAAAGCGATTGCTTATTTTAAAAAAGCCATAGATATCTCAAAACAATATTTTGATAATGAGATGAGGATACTCTATGAATTAAACCTGGTGGGCGAATTACTGCATACCAAAAACCCTTCAAACGCAAAACCACATATTGAGATCATAAAAAACTCGTATGATGAACTGGGAGAACTAATGCGCAGGCAGGCTGTACCAATCCTAATAAAAAGCAGCATATTCTTTAAAAATGATGCCGACGTTAAAAAATATGCTGATATAGCGATTGCTGAATTCAAAAAAGGGAATCTTAACGATATGAATTACCTAAGATTGCAGCGCATATTGATACTCTATTATTTTTACACCAAAGATTATAACCTATGCCGGACTTATGTAAATGATTATAAAGGCCGATCCGAAAAACTAAAAAGCATTGAAAAGCTGATGTTCTCATACGATATGTTGTCTCAGTTGGATTCGGTACACGGAAATAATGCTTCTGCCCTGCAGAACTACAAAACATCAGTAAAATATAAAGACAGCCTTTTTAATGAAGCCAAAAATAGCCAGCTTACAGAACATCAGGTAAAATATGATACCGAGAAAAAAGAAAAAGACAATCAGCTTTTAAAAAAACAGGCAGAGCTTCAGCAAGCTAAACTGTCTAAAGCCACTCTTGAAAAAAACCTGAGCCTGGCAGGAATACTCCTTCTGATACTATCAATAGGGCTTATCTATCGACGCTACGTCATTAATAAAAAGATGAGGACACAGACAACTGTTAAGAATAATATGCTTGAAAACCTTCTCAACGAAAAAGAATGGCTGCTTAAAGAAATACATCACAGGGTTAAGAACAACCTGCAAATAGTAATGAGCTTACTAAACACCCAAGTGCATTTTCTTAAAGATGAAGCCGCCATTGAAGCCATAAAAAACAGCCAGGACAGGATACACTCCATGTCGCTCCTGCATAAAAAGCTGTACCAGTCTGAGAATACAGCATCTATAAATATCAGGAAATACATAGAGGAACTAACAGAATATTTTAAAGCTACATTTAACACCAAGAACATTATTTTCATTCTCGATGTAGACCCAATAGAGATTCCTCCCGCACAGGCAGTGCCGTTGGCTCTCATTATTAACGAAACCATCATTAATTCACTCAAACACGCTTTTCCTGACCAAAGACCTGGGACTATCGAAATAAAAATCAAAGAATTACCCGAAAACAGGGTATCGCTAATTGTAAAAGATAACGGCATAGGTACTGAAAGCGACCTTAACAACACCCAGTTTCAGTCGCTTGGCATAAAACTAATTAAAGGCTTTAGCGGAGAACTTAGCGCTTCGCCAGATTTTATAAACGACAACGGCCTCACATTGCATCTTGAATTTTTGAACAATAAAAACTTTTTTGAACCTGAAGCACAAAGCAATATCAGTGCATAAAACATTTTGTAGTGGAGTTACGTTATACCAAAAACCACCTACTATGAACAAACTATTTTCTGTACCAAAGCCCTGCCACGAAAACTGGGCTGCCATGACTCCTGATGAGCAGGGCCGCTTTTGCAGCGCATGCAGCAAATCTGTTACCGACTTTACCCGAATGAGTAACGAAGAAATCGTAATTTACCTTCGTAAAAACAGCAATAACGGGGTTTGCGGACGCTTCAGGAACGATCAGCTCGAAGAGCCGGTTGCCATCAATATTCCAAGAAAGGTTTTGTATTCGCAAACAAAATTCAGGAATATCTTTTTACTGGCGTTACTGGTAACCATGGGTTCTACACTGGTTAGCTGTATGGGTAAACCCATAACAACCACCGGGGAAGTTGCTGTTTCAACTGATACTATAGCAATACCGCCGCCCCCAACACCAGACAGGTCGACAACTGTGGGGATGGTAGCATATCCCGATGACTCAGTTCATCACGATTCTGTTCCGCCCCCGCCTCCTTTACCGGCTAAGGAAGCCCCAAAAGCAAAAGGGAATAAATCATAAGTAGTATATGAGATATTTCAAACTTTTTATCGCTATGTTTTTACTATTGGCTGCTGCCAAAGTAAATTCCCAAAGCATTGGCCATACCTACAATGCACTCATAAATAAAGCCGAACTGAATATAACCGACGGCCGATATGCCGAAGCCCTTAAAAACTATGAAACTGCTTTCGCAGACACCAAAATTGAGTTCGCAGCCGACCTTTATAATGCCTGTATATGTGCCCATAAACTTAAAAACACAACCAAGGTTTTAAGTTTTGCCGATAAGCTCGCAGTCAAAGGCGTGGGCGAAAAATTCTTTACTAAAAAAACATTCAGGAACTACCTTACTAATGATGAGTTTAAAAGAATTACCCTGAAAGCAGAACAGGTAATGAATGATAAAGCAGCAACAAATAAAGAATATGCTGATAAAATGACTGAGTTCTTAAATCTTGACATAAGCTATAACGAATTAAGGCGAGAGAAATATTATCATTTGCAAGAATTACCCGATACGCTTCAGCAACTTAACCGGGCAAATATGAAAAACCTTGTCAGCTTAATTAAAAAAGAGGGCTTTTATTCGGAAGAGAAATTGGGAGCCAATATTCTGAGAGATACTGTAATTGGTAATATGAGGAAATTTGACATTGCTGTTTTACATTACTTTGAAATGGGCAATGACAAAGCCCTTATAGATGAACTTAAAAGCATATTGCTTGACAACCTTAACAAAGGTAGCATCAGATATTATCATGTGAACGCCATGATGTCTATGACCGCAGGCATTTTTGGTGATATTGGAGAATGGGCCTTTGTGATAAACGACTGTAAAATTTACAGGAAAACAACAATTGAGGCTGAATGGCAGGATAAAATAGAGCATTACAGGGATTTGTACTGCATGAACAACTTAGCAGATTTTGAAAAGATAATATGCCATAAATATGCTACCAATTCAGACTTCGACTTTAAATATTACCTCATACAAAGCCCTGTATCGGATATGGAATATTTTGTGAGCGCCTTTAATGAAATCGCCAAAATCAATGACTGTCAGCACTAAGGCAGTTTATTTGGTTATTTGTTCATTCGAATAACCGAATCAACACATCAACACATCAACAAATAACGTAAATTTGCTATTCTATTTCACGCAATGGCAAACACTCTATTACAAGCTATCAACGACCCCGCTGATTTACGAAAACTCAGCCCTGAACAGCTGCCACAACTGGCACAGGAGCTGCGAAGCTTTATTATTGATATCGTATCGGCCAAAGAAGGCCATCTTGGCGCAAGCCTTGGCGTGACAGAGCTTACCATTGCCCTGCATTATATTTTCGATACTCCTGACGACCTTTTGGTTTGGGATGTTGGCCATCAGGCTTATGGACACAAACTGCTTACAGGCCGCAAAGATAAATTTGACACCAACCGTCAGCTAAACGGCATAAGCGGTTTCCCAAAACGCAGCGAAAGCGAATACGATACCTTTGGCACCGGCCACAGCAGCACCTCTATTTCGGCGGCACTGGGCATGGCAATTGCCTCTAAGCTAAAGGGCGAAACCGAAAAGAATCATATTGCGGTTATCGGGGATGCTTCGATAGCATCGGGGATGGCGTTTGAAGGCCTAAACCACGCCGGAGTAACCGATGCCAACCTGCTCGTGATACTCAACGATAATGCCATAGGGATCGATCCAAGCGTGGGCGCACTCAAAAACTACCTTACCCAGGTAAAAGAAGGCACCAATCCGCGTGACAACAACATGATCAAGTCGCTTAACTTTGATTACAGCGGCCCCATAGATGGGCATGACCTGCCTGTACTACTAAAAGAGCTTGAAAGGCTGAAACATAAAAAAGGCCCGCGTTTCCTGCATATTATTACTACCAAAGGCAAAGGGCTTAAGCAAGCCGAGGAAGACCAGGTAAAATATCATGCTCCCGGTAAGTTTGACCGCCTTACGGGTGAGGTTTTGGCTATTGCCGATGAGAACCTCCCGCCAAAATACCAGGATGTCTTTGGGCTTACGCTTGTAGAACTGGCAGAACAAAACGAAAATATACTCGGCATCACACCTGCAATGCCATCGGGCAGCTCTATGAAATTCATGATGGAGGTTTTTCCCGACCGTGCTTTTGATGTAGGTATCGCCGAACAGCATGCCGTTACCCTTGCCGCAGGCATGGCAACACAGGGCATGATCGTGTACTGCAATATATACTCCACGTTCCTGCAAAGGGCGTACGACCAGGTAATACACGACGTGGCATTGCAAAACCTGCCCGTTATTTTTTGCCTTGACCGTGCCGGGCTTGTAGGCGAAGACGGCGCAACCCACCACGGAGTTTTTGACATTGCTTACCTTAGATGCATACCTAACCTGATCGTTTACGCACCGCTTAACGAAAGCGCGTTACGCAACATACTTTATACTGCCCAGCTGGGACTTGAGCATCCTATTGCCATACGCTACCCTCGTGGCCGCGGTGAGAATACCGACTGGATCCAACCATTTGAAAAAATTGAAATAGGCAAAGCTCATCTGCTTAAAGGAGGAACTAAAGTTGCCATACTGTCTACAGGAACCATCGGCAACAACGTGATAAAAGCCCTTGAACAATCAGATAATGCATCGTTATTCTCTCATTATGACTTTGCTTTTATCAAACCTCTGGATACCAAATCACTTCATGATATCTTCAAACAGCACGAAGAAATTATAACTATTGAAGATGGATGCATTACCGGCGGCTTTGGCAGCAGCATCTGTGCCTTTGCCGCAAAGCAGGGTTATTCATTGAAAATAAGAACATTAGGGATTCCAGATACATTCATAGAGCAGGGAACTGTAAACGAGCTGCAACAATCTTGCGGAATTGACGTTAAAAGCCTTAAAGATATTTTTTCTGCTTATTGAAAAAATACCGACTTTTGCAGCAATTTTCCAAATAAAACAGTTCAGAATGAGAATAAAAGCCTGTGTAATAGTTTTATTATGCATCCTATTTAGCCCAAAGACCCAAGCGCAAGTACTTGTAACCACTACCCTTCCCGACTCGATAACTAACTGGGAGCGAAGCAACACTGTAGGCCTCGACCTAAACCAGGTGGCTTTCGTCAACTGGAATGTAGGGGGTAATAACTCTGTTGCCGGTGTTGCAAAAGGTGCTTTCATACGAAAATATGCAAAAAAATACCTGAACTGGAGCAACGAGCTTATCCTAAAGTACGGACTGAACAGGCAGGAAGGACAGGGCACCCGTAAAACCGATGACCAGATTGAGATGAACTCTACTTTTGGCTACAGGACAGACACGGTTTCCAACTGGTATTATAGTGCCAAATTCAATTTCAAGACGCAGTTTGCCAACGGTTATAACTATCCTAATACAAAAGAAGAGATTTCGGGCCCGTTTTCTCCTGCCTATATCTTCTTAGGGGTTGGTACCGAGTACATCCGTAAAGACCTTGGACTCAATCTTTATTTATCGCCACTTACCGCGAAAACAACCATTGTAACTAATAACAGGCTTGCCGATCAGGGTGCTTTTGGGGTTCCGGGCGCAGTATATGATGCCGACGGGAACATTATAAGCCATGGAAAGAACTCCCGTACAGAGGTAGGTATCTTAATTACCAACCAGTACAAACGTCAGATATTCAAAAATATCATGCTCGATAACCGTTTTGTATTTTATACCGATTACCTGAATAATTTCGGGAATATTGATGTAGACTGGCAGATGCAGCTTGACCTTACCGTAAACCAGTATGTTAAAGCCAACGTGGGCATGCACATGATCTATGACGACGACATTAAAAGCAAAGTAGAGAAAGATGGTGTTCAGGTTACCGAAGGCCCAAAAATACAGCTGAAACAAATGCTTGGTGTAGGGCTTACCTATACTTTCTAAAATAGTAGATAATAGATGTGAGACATTACCGCTTCACTCAAAATAAACAAGAAATCCCCACCTATTGCGTGGGGATTTTTTTTGCACGCTTAATCTTCAATGATCCCATTGTCCGTTTGACGTTTTAAATTGCCCGTTTCGGCAGAATATGGCTGTTTTCATAATTGTTTGTAATGCAAATTTGCCCTATCAAACAACATATAAAACATAATATCATGGAACTTAAAACACAAAAAAGAATTTATTGGACAGGAGCAGTACTAACATCATTATGGTTTGGCGCAAGCGGCTTTTTTGAACTTACTAAAAACCCTGTAGTATGGGATATTACCCAACAGCTGGGCTATCCTGCTCATTTTATCTATCTGCTTGGTGTGGCAAAACTATCAGGGATTTTTGTCTTACTGACACCCAACAAACTTCTTCGATTAAAAGAATGGGTATTTGCAGGTATCTTTTTCGACATCATCTTTGCCTTCGTATCTAAACTGGCCGTTCTGGGTTTTGCAGCTACCGCAGATGCAATTATCGCGATGGTAATGGTTACGGTAACCTATACCATGTTCAGGAAACTCTATCCGGCAACTTATCGTAACTTACCGTCTCAGGCATAAACAAATTAGCACTAAACAAGAAATCCCCACGTATTGCGTGGGGATTTCTTGTTTAGAATCAGTCAAACAATCCAATTATCAAACTATCGGATAGAGACTATTTTGCTACTTCAATCGAGACATACATATCGCCCCTGCGGTTCTTGCCGGCTATGTTCTTGTACGCTTTTTTAGAGAGGTCGATGTCAAAGCCGCCCGAGAAGGGTCCACGGTCGTTTATAACAACGATTACCGACTTTCCGTTATCCAGATTAGTAACCTTAACTTTCGTGCCAAACGGGAGCTTCCTATGCGCTGCAGTAAGCTTGCTGTTGCTAAAGCGTTCGCCGCTGGCAGTCTTCCTTCCGTTAAATTTATCGGCATAATAGCTGGCTTTGGCTTTCTTGTCGTAGGATGTAAAAGCCCCTTTAGACGACGAACAGCCCGTAAGGGCTGTAAGTGTTATAAGTAGTATGATGAGAATCGATCTGCGCATTATTCTGCAGGCTCAATAATTTCCATCTTAACCTTAAAGCTGCCGCATCCTTTTTTAGAAACGATTTCCATAAAGGCGGTCTTGGTAAGGTCAATCTCAAGTTTTTTACTGAAAGGGCCGCGATCGTTCACCTTAACGTCAACAAATTTTCCATTGTTTTCATTGGTTACCCTCACCATGGTCCCAAAAGGAAGCCTCATGTGGGCTGCGGTGTACTTCTTGTTGTGAAAGCGCTCGCCGCTTGTAGTTTTCCTGCCATTAAACTTATCGGCATAATAAGTCGCAAGTACGTTTTGCTTGTAGAGTGTCAGCTTAGGTTCTGCAGGTTTAGCCGTTTCCGTAGTATCGGCGGCAACCTTAGGTGCAGTAAATTTTTCAATCTTTTTTGTTGTGGGAGCTGTCGTTGTACCCCCAGTTGTAAAGCCCGTTATTATTAGCAACAATAATGACACACTAAAAACGATAATCTTATTCTTCATAATAATTATTATTTTTCGGTTTTTATGTTTAACAATAAGCATGCCAATAGACACAAAAAGCCTTTAAAAGGCTTTTAGAATTCGGTTAGCTTAACCATTGATCCCAAGGGATCCTGCTTAAAAGCAGCACTAAGCCTATGGCATAAAAAATTGCAATCTTTTTAAATTTGACAGTACTGTCTTCGGCTCTTTTGTGCGTAGACCAGCCTATCGTTATAAGTATGATAGCTATTAAATTGATGGCAGGATGTTCTACCAGTAGTTTTCTGAGTTCAGGGTTTTTCATTACCCCACCCATGCCTAATTGTTTTGCCGCATCCATTTTGGCAGAAACAAAAAGAAGCACTAATCCGAGAACAAACTGAACATGTGTAAATATAAGCGCAAGCATAGAAATCTGCCTGTCTTTTGGCAAAAATGCCCTTTTAGATGCCAACCCCATAAAAGCGTTCAACGTCGCCAATAAAAGGAAAACAAGTACTGCAAATGCCCAATAAGAATGAAGGTCTAATACGCCGCTCATATAGTTTTTGTTTTTTTCGGAAAGGCAAATATAACCAATTACCTATAAAAACCGACTTAAAAAGCCCTGTTAATTAAGTGTTAACGCTAGTTTAGAACCTGTCTAAGAAGCAATTAACATTGTTAAGCCCCCAAGGGTAAAGGAGTTACGACTCCGGCAGCCGCCAATGTTAAATTTTTAATTTTGTCCAGTAGATTCCTGATTTTTTGAAGTGATCATGCTTCTAAACCGAATTTTTTAAGCATTCTGAAGTGCGATTTTAAAGCTCCTACAAAGGTGCGGCTCTCAATATAAGGAATGTTAAATTCGGCAGCTGTCTGCTTAACTATTTTACTGATTGTCCCATAATGCACATGGCATACTTTAGGAAATAAATGGTGCTCGATCTGCCTGTTAAGCCCGCCCAGAAAAAAAGCGGCAATACGGTTGTCGGTGGCAAAATTTGCCGTTGCCCTCATTTGGTGTTCTGCCCAGGCTTCTTCAATATTTCCTGACTGATCGGGCATAGGGTATTCGGTTCCTTCGACAACATGCGCCAACTGAAAGACTAAGCCCATGGTAAGCCCCTGAGCTATATGCAGCGCCATAAACCCAATGATAAACTGCCACCAGGTGATATCAAGCACAAGCAGAGGCAATACAATGAACAGGAAATAATAGAGCCCTTTTGAAAAAAACAGATTAAAGTATTCTGCCTTAGGGTGTTTTACAGCTATATGCCCAACTTTTGCCTGAAAGAATTTTTTGTAATCCTTACGAAAAACCCACGATAATGAAGCCAGGCTATATAATGGGAAAGCATACCAATGCTGGTAACGCTGAAGTTTGTTTACCGGCTCTTCATTAGATATGCGTATCAGCCCCGGAGCGACATCAATATCCTCATCGTGCCCGGGTATATTGGTATAAGTATGATGAGCTGCATTATGGGTTATCGTCCATACATATGGGTTGGCACCCACAAGATTGAAGACACTGCTGAATATTTTATTAACTGTCCCGTTAGCCGAGAACGAGCCGTGAATAGCATCGTGGCAGATATTAAAGCCAACAAATGCGCTGAACATACCCAGTAGCAATGCCAACGGCAGCATAGTCCATGGCGAAAACAAGTTTGATATGATGAGCCCATACAGCACTACAAAACCGCCAAGAAAAACTGCTGTTTTAATCCACATTGTAAAATTGGCATTATACGACTGTCCTGAATCCTGGAAATGGTGGTCTACCCTTGCGCGTATAGTAGCCATAAAAAGGGATTTGGACGTATTCTTAAATTTTAATCGGGTATTCATGAGACGATAACTGCAATGCTTTGTAAACCATGCAGATATGCATAATTGATGGAGAGTGAATTCTATATTATCGGAATACCGTAATTTTTTCGGAAGGCCTCTTTAGCTGTAGTACTTATATAAACGCAATATTCGCACCAATAGTTTTCAGAAAGCAATAATTAACAGTAATCACTCAGCTTTTTAACTATAAATCTGAAACCTGACCGAAATAGTTAGTGGATTGGGTGGATTAATAACTGCGGAAAAAAACAGAATCTTTTATAACCAGTTGCTGTAATTCCTTCTGAATATTAGATTCATATACATGAGAACTAAGAGCAGATACTCTTTTTATAAAAACCCCTGAGGAATCGGTAATAAAAAGAGTATGTACAGGTTGACAGGTAGCATGCACCCTTCTTTCATCCATATAATGAAACTTATAAATTGAAATTTCCCTGCCCTTATATAGAAGCTTTTTAAATGACTTCGGATTTAATTTTTCGCTATTAAAAACAACTGAGTTTCCGTAAATTTTCAGAGTGTCATTTAATCTCTTCCCATCTTTATAGTAGATATAGGTAACAGTATCTCTATTAGTTACTCTCTTAACATTCATACTATCATACACAGTATCCCATAAATCGTTATTAGTAAAGGTAATTTTATAATTTGCAGCCTTTATTTTTTTGGGGTATTGTACCGGTTCCGGCATTTTTCCTGAGCAGCTGGACAAAGCCAGCAGCAATACAAAAATTACATATTTATTTCTCTTACCCATAAAATGCATTCGTTGAAAGTTAAGTAAATTATTACAACGCCATTCCCATCATAAAATTATTCTTGTGAATAATCCTTACCTCTCTTCACAGGAGGGGAAAGCTCATTCCAATTTACCTGTTCCGTCATTGCGAGCGGAATGTAATAGAGCGTGGCAATCTTTTTAGATTGCTTCGTCGTTCCTCCTCGTAATGACGAAACGTGAAAACAAAAACCCCGAAGATTGCTCTCCGGGGCTTCATCAATATGAAATTTATTTACTGAATCTACTGCATCAACAGTATTTAAACAGGCAGGCTTATACAGCACTACCCGTTTTTAAACACACACACTGCAAAAGTAAGTCTCTATAAGACAGTTATCCATACCCAATACTGGGGATTTTTAAAAAATGTCTTTACAGCAAAACAGTGGTTTCGGAAGCTGAAAGCAGAGGTGGTTACCAATTACAAATCAAAGGAACCACCCCACCCTACGGGCACCCCTTCGAAAGAGGGGAAACCTATCTATGCCAATAAAAAGAAAACCCCAAAGATTACTCTTCGGGGTTATTTTATCTATCAACAGACAACCGTCAACCAACAACTATTTGCCTAAAAACTTCTCTAATAAGAAAGTCGTAGAGCTGTCATGTGTTTTTACGTCGCCTGAGTTTATTTCGTCAAGAATAGAATTAGCAAGCTGTTTTCCAAGCTCCACACCCCATTGGTCATAACTGAATATGTTCCATATAACACCCTGAACAAATATTTTATGTTCGTACAATGCGATAAGCGAGCCCAGTGTTTCGGGAGTAAGCTTTTTAATAAGAAGCGTGTTCGTTGGCTTATTGCCTGCAAATACCTTAAACGGACGAAGGTAATCGGCTTTATCGGCAGCAACACCTGCCTTGTCAAACTCTGCCTGCACCTGCGCTTCGGTCTTGCCATTAAGCAAGGCCTCTGTTTGTGCAAAGAAGTTAGACATCAGCTTATCGTGGTGGTCTTTATTACCATGAAGCGGCTGTATGTAGCCAATAAAGTCCGTTGGGATAAGTTTAGTTCCCTGGTGTATCAGCTGGAAGAAAGCATGCTGAGAGTTTGTTCCCGGCTCTCCCCAAATGATGGTTCCTGTCTGGTAATTTACTGCTTTGCCATCACGCCCTACACTCTTACCGTTACTCTCCATAATACCCTGCTGCAGGTATGGAGCAAGTTTCTGTAAGTATTGCGTATATGGAATAAGTGCTTCACTTTCGGCACCAAAGAAATTGTTGTACCAAATACTAAGCAGTGCCAGAACTACCGGAATATTTTTATCATGATCAGCAGTACGGAAATGGTCATCCATTTCGTTAGCGCCTTTCAGTAATTTATCGAAGTTATCAAAACCTACTGCCAGTGCAATTGTAAGTCCTACCGCGCTCCAAAGCGAGAAACGCCCGCCAACCCAGTCCCACATTGGGAAAATGTTGTTTTCGGCAATACCGAATTCGGTTACCTTTTGGATATTGGTCGATACAGCAACGAAGTGTTTCGCCACATCTTCCTGCTTCGCCGACTGTAAGAACCATGCCCTTACCGTCTCGGCGTTAGAAAGCGTTTCCTGGGTCGTAAAAGTTTTGGAAGCAATTACGAACAAGGTCGTTTCAGGATTAAGCCCTTTAAGGCTTTCCATCACGTGGTCGCCATCTACGTTAGAGATGAACCTTACATTAAGCTGATTCTTGTAGAATTTAAGCGACTCTACAACCATCGCAGGGCCAAGGTCAGACCCACCGATACCAATGTTTACCACATCTGTAAAGGCTTTGCCTGTATAACCCTTCTGGCTTCCGCCAATGATGGCATCGCAAAACTGTTTGATCTTGTTCTTAACCGAATAGATCTCGGGCATTACATTAACGCCGTCAACCTTAATATCTACGGTTGAAGGGGCACGTAGCGCTGTATGCAACACTGCCCTGCCCTCGGTGCGGTTTATGGCGTCTCCGCCAAAGTAAGCATCTATTGCACCTTTAAGATTTGCCTGTTGGGCAAGATCCTGAAGCAGCTGCAATGTCTTTTCGTTAATGATGTTTTTGGAATAGTCAACTATAAAATCATTCCACTGAATGTTGAACTTCGCCGTCCTGTCTTTATCCGATGCAAACATTGCTGCCATAGATGCGTGCTGCATCTGCGCAAAATGCTGCATCAGCTCCTGCCAGGCGGCTGTACCGGACGGATTGATGTTTTCTAAGGCCATTGTAATGTGAATTTATTTAGAGAATTTGATGTCTGATAAGCTATCCAGCTCTTTTTTGAGCGGAGTTATGTAGGCCATGTAGCGCGGTTTGTCTTTAGCGCTCATCGGTTCAGAGCTTGGCAATTTCATACGAAGCGCATCTACCTGTACCCCGTTCTTCCAAAAACGGTAGCATACGTGAGGTCCCGTTGCAAGGCCGGTACTTCCTACCTTACCTATAACGTCGCCCTGAGTCACTCTTTGCCCGTTCCTTACCAATATTTTGCTCATGTGAAGGTATTGGGTAGAGTACTGCCCATTGTGCCTTACCTTAACAAAGTTACCGTTACCTGCAGTATAACCTGTGCGTTCCACTACTCCATTAGCTGTAGTCATAATAGGCGTTCCGTGCGGTGCGGCATAATCGGTTCCGTTGTGGGCTTTCCAGCGACCCTGTACAGGGTGAAAACGCCTTGGTGAAAACCTTGAACTTATGCGGCTGAATTTTAATGGTGCTTTCAGGAACATGCTCTTCAGCACTTTTCCTTCCTCGTCATAAAAATCAACTTTCCTGGAATCAGGGTCTTTTTTAAAAGGGAATGCATAAATACGTTTGCCTTTATATTCAAAATAAGATGATTCAATATTTTGCAGTCCGGCATATTGCGTGCCATCTATATATTTTTCGTTTACTGCAACGGCAAACTTATCGCCTTTCTGGATCTTGAAGAAGTCAATAGACCATGCATACACTTCAGAAAGTTCATGTGCCAGTGCGGGTGTAGCCCCTGCATTAGATAAAGTCTCCGAAAGCGAACCTTCGATCTCTGCCACAATAACCCTGCGCTTTATGGTCATTGGCCTTACCTTTTTATAAGCTTTGGCAATACTGTCACGAAGATCTACCACATAATAACTGGTAACATCCGGCTGGTACACAAATACCTGAAGCGCGTTAGGTGCTTTTTTGTCTTTCAGCATCGTGAAAGCTTTACCCACGCGAATGTCTCTCAGGTCAAAGGAATCTTTTATGGCTTCGGTAATCTTATGCACACCTGCGGCGTCATACCCCTCATCACTCAACAGCTTGCCAAAGGTATCCCCATTTTCAATGGTGTCGTTTACCACCTTAAAATCATTTAGCGTAAAGCCAAATTCTTTTATGATGGGTTCCTTTTTAACGGCCGCTTGTTTAGTTTTTGCGGTATCTTCATCCTTCTTACACCCGATTAATGTAAAAAGTAACAGTATGACAGTAAGGTACTTCAATTTGTGTAGTGTGTTTCTATTGGTTATACATTCTCACCCCAAGTCCTCAATTCTTCTTCAGACCATAGCTCAGGGAAAAATATCCTGCGCTGGTATTTAGGGTGCATGTATTTCTTCCAGTCACTGCCTCCGGTAGCCTCTTGCGGGCCATCCTGGCTTTCTATGTATTTTTTTGCTGCATTAAGGTGTCCCATAACCCAGGTAACGTTTACCGTATAGTCATAATGGCGCATCGCTTTTACCAGCATAGGGTCGGCCTGGCTTTCAGCAGGAAGCTGCTTAAATTTCTGCCAGATATTAATGGTGTTATATTCTTCCATCCAGCGAAGGAATTCGCCTTTATATTTCTTTTCAAATGCGTTAAGCAGGTACGATTTCTCGCCTGTTTTATGGTCTTTGCCCGCTGCCTGCCAGTACAGGTGCTCCAGCGCATGCTCATAAGGCGTGTTACGGTCTATTGTAGCACGAAAACGGTAATCTATAAGGTTTATCAGGTCTGTCGATGCAAACTCAATAAGCCTGTATTGTGCGCTCTGGAAACCACTTGCCGGAGTAAGCGTGTTACGGAACTTCATATACTGCTCTACTTCCATACCGTCGCCCATAATGTCGAATGATGTGGTAAGCATATCAAAGTAACGGCTAATGCGCATCAGCCTTTCGGTAAAGAATGGGGTTGCCGGAGCTTCGTTATGGCAAAGCTGATCTATTTCCCAAAGTATCATTTTAAATAGCAGCTCATTAACCTGGTGATACATGATAAACACCATCTCATCAGGCAGTGTAGTTCTTTGTATCTGCAGGTTAAGGAGCGCATCTGTTTGTATGTAGTCCCAATACGTTATAGGTTTTGACCAAAGAAGGCCTTCAAGATGGGTTTCTGTCTTTTGGTTTATAGCAGCAAATTTTTCATTCAGCTGCTCAATCTTTTCCTGCATT
This sequence comes from Flavobacterium hauense, assembly GCF_054457175.1. Classification (NCBI taxonomy): domain Bacteria; kingdom Pseudomonadati; phylum Bacteroidota; class Flavobacteriia; order Flavobacteriales; family Flavobacteriaceae; genus Flavobacterium; species Flavobacterium hauense. Next base: position 116,999 of record NZ_JBTKVX010000005.1, on the reverse strand, counting down.
GGGGTTGTAATCTCCATTGTAATTATTTTGCTTTTATTTTAAGCGTATGCGCCAATCCTTTATATTCTTCAAGATCTGCTTTTAGCGAACCTACAGCAAGACTTGCTTTAATTCGCAGCGGAATCTTATTGTCATCGTCTGAAATCCAGACCGTTAAACTCTCTTCTTCCTTAAATACACGGCCTGACTGTACCAGCGGCCTGAATATCATTGTAGAAACGGTTCCAAATTTAGTTTTTATATCCTCCCTGCCAATGAATTTCAGCTTAAATTTTACGACTTCATCGTCAAAAAACATGTCTACCGTAACAGACTCGCCTACAATCATTTTATCTACCTTCGGATGGTTCCTCAGGTAATAAAAGGTCGACACAATATCCTGAACATTCTCAGTAACCGATATGGTTTTCTGTTTCTTGTTCTTATAATCCTTTACCAGTACCGTGTTGTTGTCCTGATTAAAAAAACCTTCCTGGTTCTTGGTATAGCCACCCTCGTCTATCTTTCGCACATACTGGTATGGCTTGCCTGTCGTTTTGTCAAAATAACTTTCATACAGGTCATCTACCTTAAAGAAAAACTTCGTCATTCCGGTCGTATAACCTTTCCCTACAACATGGTATACTTTTTTGTTGTCCCTTGTGGCATCTTTTACCTCCAGTGTGGCATAGCCAGCATTCACGACACCATAATGTATCCTGAATTTAAACAGCTCACCAACATTAAAGGAACTTTGCGAAATCGCATCAGAAGCACTAAAAAGCAAGAAAAATGCAATCAATTTCTTCATATAAATTTATTTATTTTGGTATTTAGAGCCAATAAATGCAATTTCTGTTCCAAAAATAAGAAAACAAAAAAACCCAGTCAAACAATGACCGGGTTTTTATGCTATTAACCAACCAAAAAACTATAAATTATGAAAAATTTACCTTGCTAGAAAGGAAGCCTATGAAATCCTCCTTTTTTGCGAGTGCAAAGGTAATTAGTTTTATTGAAAATTTGTTCGTTAAATTTTCACTTTAACACATATTTCACAAAATTCAAGCCTCTGAACGGTCTAAAATTATATTATCTGCAAAAATAGGTAGGTTTTATAGAGTACCTCTCAATTCCTGCTCACGTTCAATCGATTCAAAAAGTGCTTTAAAGTTACCTGCACCAAAACCTCTTGCACCCATTCTCTGAATAATTTCAAAGAAAAGTGTCGGGCGATCCTGTAGTGGCTTGGTAAATATCTGCAATAGGTAACCTTCCTCATCAGCATCAACCATGATCGCCAGTTTCTGTATTTCTTTGATGTCTTCTTTAAAAGCATCTTTATGAGCACCAAGACGTCCCGGTACTGCATCATAATAAGCCTGCGGCGGTGCAGAAAGGAATTCTACGCCACGAGCCTTAAGGTCAGACACGGTTTTGATGATATCATCCGTAGCGATAGCCACGTGCTGAATACCAGGTCCTCCGTTAAAATCAAGATACTCTTCGATCTGTGATCTTTTCTTTCCTTCAGCCGGCTCATTAATAGGGAATTTAATCCTGCCATTACCGTTGCTCATTACTTTACTCATCAATGCAGAGTACTCCGTGTTGATTTGTTTATCATCAAATGAAAGGAAGTTAACAAAGCCCATTACATCTTCATACCACTTAACCCATATATTCATTTCGTTCCACCCCACGTTACCTACCATGTGGTCTACATATTTAAGCCCTGTTGGTGCCGGATTGTAATCCGATTTCCACTCCCTGAAGCCCGGTAAGAATACACCGTTATAGTTTTTACGCTCTACAAACATGTGTATTGTTTCACCGTATGTGTAAATACCTGCACGCACTACTTCACCAAATTCATCAGTCTCAACTGTTGGCTCCATAAATGGCTTAGCACCACGCTTTGTCGTTTCCTCAAAAGATTTACGGGCATCTTCTACCCAAAGAGCAGCTACCCTTACGCCGTCACCATGTGTTGCCAGGTGATCGTTAAGAGGAGATTCTGCCGTAAGCGGAGAAGTTAACACAAGACGAATCTTATCCTGAACAAGAACGTAAGACGTTCTGTCTCTTAACCCCGTTTCAAGTCCGGCATACGCCAAAGACTGGAAACCGAAAGCTGTTTTATAAAAATGAGCCGCCTGTTTAGCGTTACCCACTATAAGCTCTACATAGTCAGTACCCAATAGCGGAAGAAAATCCTGTGCTCCTTCAAATATTTTTTCCAGTCCGTATTCTACGTTTTTTATTTCACTCATGATATTCTGTATTTTGATTCTGCGGTAAGGCAGAATGATATTAGTTTTTGTTTTTATTTTTTTTCACTCATGTTTTCAGCAGAGTGAAGCTGTTCCCTCTCCTTTGGAGAGTCCCGATAGCTATCGGGAGGGGGTGAGGTCTCTCGGTTTACTCAACCCACGATTTATAGTACTTGCCATCATCAAGACCCATAGCTATCTCGGTAACCATAAGCGGACGGAAGGTGTCTACCATTACCGCAAGTTCCTGAGTTTCTTTGTGGCCTATGCTTCGCTCCATAGCACCGGGTGCAGGCCCGTGAGGAATTCCTTTAGGGTGCAGCGTGATATGTCCCTGCTCTATGTTGTTACGGCTCATAAAGTCACCGTCTACATAATACAATACCTCATCACTGTCAATGTTGCTGTGGTTGTATGGTGCAGGAATAGCTTTCGGGTGGTAATCGTACAGCCTTGGACAGAAAGAGCATACTACGAATGTAGAAGTCTCAAACGTCTGGTGTATCGGCGGCGGAAGGTGAACCCTTCCGGTGATAGGCTCAAAGTTATGGATGCTGAATGCATAAGGGAAGTTATAGCCATCCCACCCAATTACGTCAAACGGATGCGTAGCATATACCATCTCATGGATCATGTTCTCTTTTTTGACCTTGATAAGGAAGTCACCTTTCTCATCATAGGTCTCTATCGTTTCAGGAAGTTTAAAATCCCTCTCGCAGAATGGCGAATGCTCCAGATGCTGTCCGCTTTCGTTCTTGTAACGTTTTGGCGTATAGAATGGTGCATGCGACTCTACATAGAAAAGACGATTATCTTCTGTTTCGAAATCGATCTGATAGATCATGCCACGAGGAATGATAAGGTAATCGCCATATTCAAACGGGATGTTACCCATAAAAGTGCGAAGCGTTCCTTTTCCTCTGTGGATGAAGATCATCTCATCGGCATCAGCATTTTTGTAAAAGTACTCACGAAGCGATTTGCGTGGTGCAGCAAGACCGATAACACAGTCACTGTTTACCAGCATTGGCTTACGGCTGTCAAGAAAATCATCTTCCGGCTTCAGTTCAAAACCTTTGAACAAAAGCGATTTGATATTCTTGTCTATTGCGATCTTTGGCGCTACAGAGTATGATTTTATGATCTCTTTTACCTGCGTAGGCCTGTGTACATGATACAGTAATGAAGAGTGCCCGTGGAAACCCTCTGTACCAAACAGCTGCTCATAATAAAAGCCGCCATTCGGTTTCTCGTACTGCGTATGTCTTTTTTGAGGAAAGTCCCCCAATTTATGATATATAGGCATAATAGTTAATGTTTTATTTATGAATGATTTTACTCCAATGCATAACGCCTCATTCAGGATTTCTCTTGATGAGGAACTTCAGATAACTTAGCAATCCCTGCCACTGTACATTCATAGCAACAAATATCGGAAAAATTTAATTTTACGGGTGAGTTTTTGCGAAAAAATGAATTATTGAGAAGAAGTGTTCAGTATTCAGTCGCAGTTTGCTGTTAATGAATCGTAAATCTTAACCGCAACGATAGATTTCCCCTCCTTTGGAGGGGTGGCTGAAAGCCGGGGTGGTTTTAAAATTATACTTTTTAACTTATTAACCACCCCGCCCTACGGGCACCCCTCCAAAGGAGGGGAAACCACTCAAACCCAACTCACGGTTTTACCAAAAAAAATCCCCGCACCGAAGTACAGGGATCTTAAGAAATGTATTTGTGTTTGTTTGGTCTCTATTGTTCAGTATTGGCAGCTGTACCGTTAAGTTTACTGTTACGCTTGCCATAAAAGAAATATACTAATATTCCCAAAGCCAGCCATCCTAAAGAAAGCCTTTGTGCATCCCAGCTAAGGTTAATCATAAGATAAGTATTGATAGCAATACCGCATACAGCAATTACAGGCAGCGCAGGCACTTTGAATGTACGTTCTAAATGAGGCTGTTTTACCCTAAGTATCCATACTGCGATACAAACCATTGTAAAGGCAAACAGGGTTCCGAAACTTGTCATATCGGCCAGTTTACTAATTGGCGTAAACGCAGCAACGATAGAGATAAAGCCCCCAAGGATCATAAGGTTCCTTTTTGGAGTACCTGAAATTGGATTAATTTTTGAGAATACTGGTGGGATAAGCCCGTCTTTAGACATTCCAAGGAAAATCCTTGACTGCCCCATGATCATTACCATCAATACAGAGATAAGACCTACTGTAGCAGCAATTGTAATAATATATCCAGCCCATGCCTGTCCTGCGATATCAAACGCATAAGCCACAGGAGCCTTGATAGCATCAGGATATTGTCCAAGCGGATTAAAATCTTTATAGTTCATCATACCTGTTAGCACCAGTGACACTAATATATATAGAACTGTACACACTAATAGGGACGCGATGATCGCAAAAGGAACATCTTTTTTAGGATTGATAGCCTCACCCGCCTGGGTAGAAACCGCATCGAAACCTACATAAGCAAAGAAGATTGCCGCTGCTCCCGAAACGATACCCGCAAAACCGTAAGCTTCATGTGTATGCTCTTTTTCAATGATCTGCACTGCATCCGGAATAAAAGGAGACCAGTTAGCTGTATTAATAAAGAATAAACCTGCAACAATTACGAAAATAACCGCAGATACTTTTAATACTACGATAAAGTTGTTTGCTTTAGCAGCACCCGATGTCCCTCTTACAAGGATTGAGATTACAAAAAGTACGATCAGCATTGCCGGCAGGTTCATAGAGAAGCCTTCTCCGGTGTAGCTTGCAGGATCTGTAGTAAGATATTCGGGCAATTGTATATGAAACATCTTGAGGAGCTTATTAAAATACCCCGACCAGGATACCGCCACCGTCATAGATCCCATGGCATACTCAAGAATTAATCCCCAACCTATGATCCAGGCAAAAATTTCGCCAATGGTTCCATAAGCATAAGCATAAGCAGAGCCTTCTACAGGAAGGATAGATGAGAACTCAGAATAACACAGCGCTGCAAATACGCAGGCAATACCGGCTATGATGAAGGAAACTGCCAATGCAGGCCCTGCGTGGTAATATGCTCCTGTTCCCGTAAGTACAAAGATTCCACCACCAATAATAGCTCCGATACCTATAGCTGTTAAGCTCCATTTACCTAAAACTCGTTTTAGCTCACTTTTTTTCATATCTGCCTCAAAAGCAGACACGGGTTTAACTCTCCAGATTGACATAGGCTTGTTTTATTTTTTACAAGGCCAAATATACTCTTTTTATAAAAATTATGAACTTTTTAACGAAAAATGTCTTTTTAATGTGGATTTGGGCATGTGTTGATATGTTTATTTGTGGGAAGTATCCGTAAAACCTAATGTTATTTTTCGCTACAAATCAACAAATAACCGAATCAACAAATAAAAAATATTTAAAACCAGAATCCCACGCTCACCCAGGTATAGTGATCGGTGGTTTCCGGGCTCCAGCTGTGTTTAATCTCAATTGGGCCAATAATGGTTTCCATACCAACACCCACAGCATAGCCACTGTATTTAGGGAGCGAGAACATATCTCCTTCATCGAGCAGGTTTTGGCCTACATTAGCAAAATTGGCTGTAGTGTTTAAGTGATACCTTTTATAGAATTCCCAGTCAAGGGTAACTGCTCCCTTAATATAGCTATTGCCCGAAATGCTCAGGAAATCGTAACCATAAAAATGACGGAAGTTATTGGTCATGGCATACCCGTATCCTCCAAGCAGAAAGTTAAAAGTAGGAACGCTTTCGTCTCCAAGGGCAAAACCCATCTCACTCTGCAATACTACAGTAAGCCCCCTGTAAAGCTTTTGTGCAGTAGAAAGCTCTCCTTTTATAATGCTATAACGGTTAAAACCTCCTGTATAATCCGAAGACACCAGATATGATTTTCCTTCCCCCGAAAAGTAGTACCCTTCAGTAGGGAAATATTTGTCATCGTAGGAGTCAAATTTAATGTAACCAAAGGCCGACAGATAATCACTGTTGTCAAAAACCGGCTCGATATCTGTAGTTTCCGATTTAACCTTAATATGCTTGTACTCAAGTCCGCCTCCTATCAGGAACCGGTGTGCAAATATGGTTTGCAGGTAGGCTTGGTTGGACCAGTCGGTAAAATCTATATTTATAGCCTCTGCACCGGGTAATATAAAACCTCCTTCACCCACCTGACTGATGTTTCGGTTAAAGGTGCTCAGGTAAGAATGAAGTCCATAACTCAAATGGAAACCATTATCTATATAATAATCAAAATTATACCTGAAGTTATCTCCCAGTATTGCATCTACCGATACAACATCGTTTCGCACTAAAAGGCTTTTATGCGTGTAATTAATCAATACTGCACTTTTATACAGCCCATCATAATGCAGTCCAAATTTTATATAGCTGCTCACGGGGTTTTCTGTAACCGAAAGTCTGAACGATTCGCCATCTTCGCCTTCCTGGAAATTATAAGAAATAGAAGTAAAGTTCTGGGTAGCATTAAGGCTGGTAATGCCTTTATTCAGGTCTTTATAGCTTATGCGGCTTTCAGGCTTAAAATTAAGCTTACCCAACACATAAGAACGGGTATACTTATGCAGTCCGCTGATTTTGATCTGGTCTATGCATACCGAGTCTTTTGCTTCGGGTGCTTTTCGTTCTATCGGGTGTCCCACACCAAGCACCTTTAGCGTATCTATTATTTTTCGTGCGGCCTCTTCTCCTTTTGCAATGATCCCGCGTCCCTCATCAAAAGAGATTACCGTAAAGCCTGAAATGTCGGGTTTTATATAAATATCGGTTTCCTTACTTTTGGTTTCCATCTTCTGGATCATCTGGTAGTTGTTTATCTGCAGCAACACACCAGTAGCCCCATTTATTTTGTCACGGGTCTTTAATGGGTCCTGCACATCTACCCCAATAATTATATCGGCACCCATGGCCTTAACCTCTTCTATAGGATAATTATTGGTCACACCTCCGTCTATAAGCAGCCTGTCGCCTATCTCAACCGGGGTGTATAGCGACGGAAAAGCCGCGCTGGCCAGCATGGCATCGGGCAGTACACCATTGCGCAGCACTACTTCCTTACCGGTTTCTATATCGGTAGCAATACATACAAAAGGAATCGGGAGATTATTGAAATCGCGTATATGCCTCACATTATCGGTTAGGCGGTTTATGGTATTATAGTTATAAAGCCCTTTAGAAAACGCTTTAGGAAAACCTATCTTAAATTTATTAAAAGGCAGCGTGAGCGCATAGATCTCATCGTTGCGCTTTTCAAAAAAGTTCTTGGAACCCCTTGGCGTAAAATCGCCTAGCATGGCATCGGCATCAAGGGTAGTAAAAATAGAATCAAGCTGTTTTGCCGAATAGCCCGCTGCATAAAGTCCTCCAACTATCGCACCCATACTGGTACCCCCAATATAAGATACCTCAATACCGGCTTCTTCAAGCACCTTAAGCACCCCAATATGCGCAAGGCCTTTTGCCCCGCCGCCACTAAGCACTACACCTACTTTAGGCTTATGCTTTTTCTCCTGTGCCAAAGCAGTACCGAAGACCGATAGCGATAATAACAGGAGAGCCAGTTTTTTCATGGGTTATTTATTCTTTTCTTTATAAAATTCAGTGATCTTTTTGGCCTTTGCCGGACCCACTACTTTAGCGATCTCTTCTTCGGGAGCGGCGGTCATCCGCTTAACCGATTTAAAATGCTTTATCAGTGTTACCATTGTCTTCTCGCCAATGCCCGGTATGGTTTCCACCGATGTTTGCAGCGCGCTCTTACTGCGCTTATCACGGTGAAACGTAATACCAAAACGGTGAGCCTCATTTCGCAATTGCTGGATGATCTTCAGCGTTTCCGATTTTTTATCCAGATACAGCGGCACCGAGTCGCCCGGATAGAAAATTTCTTCCAGCCTTTTTGCAATGCCCAATATAGTAATTTTACCCCGTAACCCCAAGGCATCCAGACTTTTTAATGCTGATGACAGCTGCCCCTTACCCCCATCAATAATGATGAGCTGCGGCAACGGTTCGTTTTCGTCAAGAAGCCTGCGATAACGTCGGAAAACAACTTCCTCCATCGAAGCAAAATCATCGGGCCCTACTACTGTTCTTATATTGAAATGGCGGTAGTCTTTTTTGCTTGCCTTACCATCCTTAAACACCACACAGGCCGAGACCGGATTGGTTCCCTGAATGTTCGAGTTATCAAAACACTCAATATGGCGCGGCTCTACAGGTAGTCGAAGGTCTTTCTGCATCTGTGCCATGATGCGGTTGGTATGGCGGTCAGGGTCAACAATTTTTATTTGCTTCAGCTGGTCCATCCTAAAGAAACGCGCGTTGCGTTCGCTCAAATCCAGTATTTGCTTTTTGTCACCCAGCTTAGGCACGGTAACCGTAATGTTCTCACCCATGCTGATGGGGAACGGCACCAGTATTTCTTTCGACATCAGGCGGAAACGCTCGCGCAACTCTACCACGGCAAGTTCCAGTATCTCTTCATCGGGTTCATCAAGCTTTTTCTTGATCTCCATAGTATGGCTGCGGATGATGGCACCATGCGACACCTGAATAAAGTTCACATAGGCCATACTCTCGTCAGAAATTATGGTAAACACGTCGAGGTTGGATATCTTCGGATTGAAAACCGTACTGCGTGCCTGGTAATTTTCCAGCACCTCTATCTTTTCTTTTATCTTTTGGGCTTCTTCAAAGCGCATGTCCATTGCCAGCTCCTGCATCAGCTTGCGGAAATCCTTTAGCGACTCCTTGAAGTTGCCTTTTAGTATCTGCCGGATGGCATCTACATGTTCCTGGTAAACATCCAGCGGTTCATGGCCTTCGCATGGCCCTTTACAGTTGCCAAGGTGGTATTCAAGACACACTTTGTATTTCCCGGAACGGATATTGGCTTCGCTAAGGTCGTAATTGCAGGTGCGCAGCGGGTACAGCTCCTTGATAAGATCAAGCAGTGTATGCACCGTCTTAAAGCTGGTGTATGGTCCGAAATATTCTGAGCCATCCTTTATTACCTTCCGGGTAGAAAAAACACGGGCAAAAGGTTCGCGTTTAATGCATATCCATGGATAGGTCTTATCGTCTTTAAGCAGAATGTTGTAGCGTGGCTGCAGCTTCTTGATAAGGTTATTCTCCAACAGCAGCGCCTCGCTTTCGGTAGGCACAACGATGTGCTTAACCGACACAATCTTTTTCACCATCACGTTGGTACGTCCGGTGTCGTGTACTTTATTAAAGTAAGACATTACCCTCTTTTTGAGGTTTTTGGCCTTGCCCACATAAAGCAGCTTGTCGTCTTTGTCAAAATACTGGTATACCCCCGGATTGTCGGGAAGGGTTTGTATCTGAAGTTCAAGAGGCGTGCGCATACTGCAAAGTTAACAACAAATGAGTGATTTTTAACGTAGGAATTGAATGAGGAAAATGTTAATTATTGAAAGCTGAAGGCCGGATGTCCTAGGTCGGATGTAAGCCTGACCCCTCTGCACACGAGCGATAGCGAACTGGCGAAGGAAAGGAGAGAGGAAATAGTTTCACTCGGGCAGGAGTGAGCGCATTTGAGTGAAGCTAAGGCCTTAAACTTTGTGGCGTAAAGCAAATTAGCCGAAGCAGCGTTAAAAAAGATTTCGTGTTTGAGCGAAGCGAGTTTAAATCTTTTAGCTGATGAGGGTAATTTGTAGCCTAAGAAGTTCAGCCTTGAATTTTTGGTTCTTTTGTTTCAAGACAAAAGAACAGAAAAACCACCCCACCCTACGGGCACCCCTCCAAAGGAGGGGAAACCACTGTGTTCTTTTCACTCAGATGAGAAAGCTGAAAACTGAAAACTAATTTTCCCTACTTTTATACTTTCCAAAATACCTATGGCAATAAATAAGACAATCACGATACTGGGCGAAGAAGTGCTGCCCGGCGAAAGCAGAACCATAACCATGGAAATTGCCCGCCTGCATACCATGACTAAACTCAAAATTCCCATAATCGTAGAGCGTTCTAAAATTCCGGGGCCTACGGTACTTTTCAGTGCCGGACTTCATGGCGACGAGATAAACGGTATCGAGATCGTACGCCAGATCATTGTCAGGAAGATCAACAAGCCCAAACGCGGCACCATCATCTGCATACCGGTCATCAATATATTCGGATTTGTGAACCAAAGCCGCGAATTCCCCGACGGGCGCGACCTCAACAGGGTATTCCCCGGAAGCAAAAAAGGTTCGCTTGCCAGCCGATTTGCTTATTACCTGCTTAAAGAGGTGATCCCGAATGTGGATTACTGCATCGATTTTCATGCAGGTGGCGCAAGACGTTTCAATGCGGCACAGATACGCATTGTACCTAACAATCCTGAACTTAAAGAGCTATCCGATGTTTTTAACGCTCCGTTTACGCTTTATTCCAAAAACATACCGGGTTCTTTCCGTAATGCCTGCGACAAAATGGGCGTAAAAATGCTTTTGTTTGAAGGAGGAAAATCACTCGACATTAACCATACCATCACCCATGAGGGCATACAGGGCGCTAAACGTTTCCTTCAGCACTTCGACATGCTTAATCCTTCCAAAAAAGGGCCTGTAGTGAATAACGAAACTATTTACATCGAAAAATCAGGATGGATACGTGCCCGCCATTCGGGGCTTTTCCAGCATAAAGCCCTCGCAGGCGACTTTGTGCATAAAGGCGATGTAATCGCTGTAATAACCGACCCGTTTGGCAAATTTGAGCAAAAAGTAAAAGCCCCTAACGGTGGCTACATTATAAATGCTAATGATGCTGCGATAGTGTACCAGGGTGATGCGATCTTCCACATCTCGCAGAGCTATCAGTTTTAATCAGGCGGTGATTTGGTGATTTGTTATTGGCATGAGTGTCATTCTGACGAAGGAAGAATCTCTATTTACCGCTCTCTTTTTCGATTATTTTTTGTTCGATAAAGTCTTTGTGAAATTTTACTTCCGTAATAATAATTTTATCTATTTCAGAGTCAGTTAATCCAATCCCATATGGTTTTTCATAGATTTTCTGTTTAGTGTTATAAACAGAATACCCTATATCTGAAAATACAAAATTTATACCACTGTAATATTTAAACTCTCCAAATCCTATACTGTTGAAATTGATAAACTCTGTGCTAATACTTATTTCTAAAAGATCATATATAATATCAATCTTAACCGCTGTAAAATCGGAATACCTATTTGTCTCCCTAACTTTGTTATAATTTCCTAAATAATCTTCTTCCATTGCATCTTTAGCGGTGAAAAAAGTAAAATCTACATCAATATAGAATCTTTCAAATTTTAACGATTCCTCAATAAATTTGGCAGAAAGTCTAAAAAAACTATCATTGTAAAATTCGAGTAATGATTCTTCTGATTTACCTTTTTTTGATTTCTCTCCCAACCCTATCAGCCTCTTCTCAAGCAGCGCAATCTCTTTATCAATATCATCCGGTTCCTCAATGCTTTCACCTTGTGCCCCGGCAATCATAATTTCAAGCGAACGGTTCAGATTTTTGGCAATGTATTCTATAAATGCAGTAATATTCCCGGCATCGGCTAATCGCAATGCTGCAAAATAGTTGACTTTATCTTCGGTCTTTATAACAACAGGCGGATAACCAAATTTCATCAATATGAAATTCATCAGAATACGGGCTGTACGCCCATTCCCGTCTTCAAATGGGTGAATGATAATAAACTTATGATGAAACTCTGCTGCGAGAAGAATAGGGTTTACATTCTCCTCTTCAATCTTTTCATTGTACCATGTCATCAGATCCCCCATTTTAGCCGGGGTTTCCTCAGGTGTAGCAAAATAGAAGGTTTCTCCGGTTTCTGTAATTACATGGTTTGATGTGGTTTTATAAGCTTCTAATTTTATGCCTTTTTTTAACTTCTCATCATAAAGGTCATTCAGTAATAGCCTGTGAAGTTCACGTATAAAGCTTTCTGTAAGCGGCCTGTTTCCTTTTACAACTTCAATTACCCAATCAATAGCCTCATTGTGGCCTTTTATCTCAGAATGGTCTTTTAAAGGTTTCCCCTGAGCGGTAATACCAAACATAAGTAATGCTTTGGTCTCGCCATAGGTTAATGAGTTACCTTCAAGGTTATTGGAGTGGTAATTCCAGTCCAAACGGAATTTTTGCATTATCCTGGCTTCCTGCTCTTTGTCAATAGGGCGAAGGCTGTCCAGTAAATTTTTAAGTTCTAATGCTTTTGCTATTTCTTCCATTTGGCTCTATTGAATTGAAATGTAAATATACAAAAATGGTTGTTGTAGAGAAACACACCCCTAACCCCTAACCCCTTCCGCGGCGGCGAAGGGAAACCAGCTTCACTCAACCCGCAGCCCAATAACACGACAACCGTGCAACCTAAATCAGCGGCAGGAAAATATTGAATTCGCTGCCTTCGCCCGGCTGGCTTTTAGCGTTGATGCCTCCGTTATGGTTCTCGACTATCTTTTTGCAAAGCGCGAGGCCTATTCCCGTTCCCGGTGTATTGTCAAGGCGCTTAAACATTTTGAATACCATATCGGCATATTCCTGTTCAAAGCCCTGCCCGTTATCTTTAAAGATTATTTTTATATACGGCACTCCGCTTTTAAAATAGACGGTGTCCAGCACATCGTTTATAGAAACCGGTTCGGCAGTAATACTGATCTCAGGGTTTTTACTTCCAAATTTTATAGCATTGCTAAGAAGATTAGAAAACAATTGGTGCAGCTGAATGGGTATTCCTTTTAGTACAGGCAGCGTTCCTATGGTAAGTTTGATTTTTTTCTGCTCAATAAGCAAATCAAAATCTTCGAGTACATTTTCGAGTATGGCATTTAGGTTAACTACTTCAAACAGTTCATCGGTACTGGAGAGCTGAGAGTACTTGAGAACATCTTTTATCAGGGTTGTCATCCGGCCTGCACTGGCAGTGATCTTATCTATATAGCGCGTTACGGCCTCTTTATCGTCAATGCTGTCCATGAGCATTTCGCTGAAAACCTGTATCTTCCTTAGCGGCTCCTGAAGGTCGTGCGATGCTATATAAGCATATTCTTCGAGCTGCTTATTGCGAAACTCGATGTCGCGGGCATTGTTGCGCAGGCGGTCTTCGGCAAATTTGCGTTCGGTAAGATCGCGGGTTACTTTAGAAAAGCCTATAACATTATAGTTATCATCGTGAAGCGCTGTAATAATAACAGAGCTCCAAAATTTTGTCCCGTCTTTTCTAAGCCTCCAGCCTTCATGTTCGGCCCGTCCGTTAGAGCGGGCATTCTTCAACAGGGCATCCGGCAGATTTTTTTCGCGGTCTTCAAGCAGATAGAATATCCTGAAGTTCTGCCCCAGTACTTCCTCTTCCGTATATCCTTTTATTTTTTGCGCGCCCTTGTTCCAGTTGAGTATGTTACCTTCGGCATCCAGCATAATGATGGCATAATCCTGCACCTCATCAATCATTTTATGATAGCGCTCTTCACTTTGCTTAAGGGTCGCGCTGTTCTCTTCAATCTTTTTGGCAAGGCTAAGCTGAAGGGCCGTTTCTTTTTTCCGCTTTTCGGTAATATCTACCAGCATATTTGCAGCTCCGGCTATTGCTCCGTTGGCATCATAGATCAACGATAAATGAGGCATAACGTGTACAGTAGAACCATCGGGTCGTTCAATAATCAATTCTTCAGCCTCAGGGGCCTTGCCTTCGGCAATCATCGTTGCGAGAGGATGATAGTCCTTTGACAATATATCCCCACTTGCCGAGTATAGTTTCATGGCACCCGTCCATTTTTCAATACCCACATCAGGTTCGCGACCCCAAAGTTCGGCAGCAGCAAGATTGTAAAAAGTAATAGTACCGTCTATGCCACAAGTATACATAGCCACGGGCATGTTTTCGAGTACGGTTCTGTCAAAACCTATACGGCAATAATTGTTTTGGGAAAAAGTGCCTGCACCTGAAGAAAAGGAGTCCTGCATGCTGTCTATGATGTAGTGATAATTTTGGTAAGATAAAGGTAATCAAATTCCTAAAACCCTAAACAAACTAAGGAAAATTTAGCATTTAACTATTTACATCAATAAAAAAAGGCAGCGAACTTTTAGATAATATACTTTCAAGAACAGTAACCAGCCCCGAAAAGCTTGTAGGCTTTACAAGATAATGCGTAGCACCAAGATGCTGAATTTCGTTTACATCTTTAGTAAGCGACGAAGTAGTATATACAATAATAGGAACATCTTTAAGGCGCCTTATTTTTTTAAAGGCTTCCACACATTCCCGCCCCGAAATAAGCGGCATGTTCAGGTCTACGAAAATATAGGACGGCACTACATCGCAGCTATGAACCGCCTCAATAGCTTCACGTCCATTTTTGGCAAAATCGCATACGTAGCCCGCATTGGCTTTTTTTAGAGCCATCGCAAAAATTTCGCGGTCATCCTGGTCATCGTCGATAAGAAAACAAGAGCGGTCGCTCATAGTTGGGGGTTTCGGGGGTTATTGTTGTTGGTTACACGTGACTATAAATTTAAATGAAACAATTGCAACGACCACCTAATCCGTTAAAAAGTTGTTTTTTATCGATAAAATACAGTCTTTCATAGTTGAAAGCTTATGTAAATCGCTTTAATTTGTAAGAATAACCAAACGAAATCAATTATGCTTAACCAATTCTTATTTATAGTCGTCTTATTTTTCATTACAACCATAGGCTACAGTCAAAAGAAAAAAGACACGGTACCTTACACTGTAAGATATACTAAACTCAAGGATTTATACATCAAGGAATTAGATTCTAAAACCCATAGAACTGCCGACAGCCTTTTCCAGGTATTTGCCTATAAGATGACGCCTTATATGTCGATAAATGAGATAGATGAAGAAAACGACTCTTACCCTGACTGGGCAAAAGCAAATATTTATAAAACCGAATTTAAAAATGCAACCGAAGTCCAAAAATTATGGGACGAATATGACGCAGCCAATAATGCAGCCGTTGAAGAAAACAAAGAATACTTTGATTGCCTGCTTGAAACCATACAGTTAGAAGGAGGTGTAGATATGCACATGGCTATTATAAATGAAGTGAGGGAAAAATATCCCCTAAAATATAAGCGTATAAAATTACCTGACCGCAAAAAAAAGGATTTCAATCCTCCACTCCCGTCTTTTCCTAAAAATTAGTCCTTAAGCTTTAAGAGCCTTATAATTAATACATAATTCTTGATGCATTTTACAATTTGCAACGCATTTGCTACTTGTAAATTATAAAATAAAAAACCATTGCCTGTACTTTGTAAGATACAACCACCTAATAGTATCATTATGAAAAACAGCAAATTACTTGCTCTTATTTTATGCGCCACAATCCTGTTTTCGTGTAAAAAAGATAAAGATGAAAACGACACAAAACAAGAACTTGCCGATGTCCTGACAGACCAGGGGTGGCCACGTATTGTTGAAAAAGAAGGGGCAAAACTAGTGTATTACCAACCACAAATAGACGAATGGAAAGATTTTACCCTGTTGAAAGGCCAGCTGGCTTTCTCGATTACCAAAGGTAAGAGAGAAGTACTCGGCATCATGTCGGTCGAGGCCAACACCCTCGTGGATAAAGACAAGCGCCAGGTATATCTTAAGGACAGGAACATTACCGATCTAAGGTTTCCTAGCCTTGCTGCCGACTCAGTTGCCTACTACAGCTCCCTTGTAAAAGATTTATTCCCAAAAAACGGAAACCCAATATCAGTAGACAGACTACTGGCCGAAGTTCAAAAAAACAATCCCGGCACTGCTACCGTAAATGTAAAGAACGACCCTCCGGTAATATTCTTCAGTACATCGCCGGCTGTAATGCTCCTGGTTCCGGGGCAGCCCGCCCTTGCACCCGTAGAAGGTACAAAAATGCAATATGTTGTAAACTCTAACTGGGACCTGTTTCTTGATACTGCCAAAAAAGACTATTACCTGCTGGCAGGAGATATGTGGCTTACAACAAAAAACCTTTCCGGCAGCTGGACGCCTACTTCTTCTTTACCTGCCGACATGAAAAAACTACCTACAGGACAGGGTTTTGATGATGTGCTAAAAGCCGTGCCTGCCCCGGCCATAAAACACGCTGCCCCAAAAGTATTTTACAGCAATAAACCTGCCGAGCTTTTGCTGACGCAGGGCACTCCTAAATATAAATCCATAGCCGGAACGGGATTATCGTATATTGAAAATACCGAAAATGATGTTTTTAAAGAAGATGCTACCAATATAAACTACATACTGCTGTCCGGTCGATGGTTTGAAGCCAAAACGCTTGATGGGCCATGGGCCTATGCCGGAAACAGCCTACCCGAAGGATTTGCAAAAATCCCCGAAAAATCGGCGATGGGACATGTATTGTCTTCGGTACCGGGAACACAACAGGCTACCGATGCTGTTTTACTTGCCCAGGTGCCTACTACCGCAATCGTAAAAAAAGCCGAAGTAGAAAAAAAAGTAAAAGTGCATTATGACGGCGATCCTCAATTTAAGCCTATTGAAAAAACCAACCTTCAATATGCTACTAATACACAGGAAAAAGTAATAAAAGTGGGCGATTTATACTACCTGTGCTTTCAGGGAGTATGGTTTATGTCTACCAAAGCCGATGGCCCCTGGAAAACCGCAACATCTGTTCCTAACGAGATCTATAACATACCCCCAAGTTCACCGGTGTATAACGTAACCTATGTTACCCAAACCGTTGTAGATGAAGACACCGTAGAGAGTAATGCCGCGGCAGGCTATTTCGGGATGTTTGTTGTTGGGGCAACCATGGGTGCAATGCTTTGTTATGGCACCGGCTTTTATTATCCTCCTTATATGTATTGGGGGCCAATGTATCCCTACCCGGTGTACAGGCCGTGGCCCATGACCTATGGTGCCGGCGCTATCTATAACCCTTACACGGGCGGTTTTGCCGCAGGACGCAGGGTATATGGCCCTTATGGTGCAGCGGGAACATCGGCGTGGTACAATCCTTCGACAGGCAGGTATGGCCGTTCGGCAAGCGTCCAGGGCTGGTATGGCGGCAGGACATCGGCAAGTGCCTATAACCCATGGACAGGCGGCTATGCACATACCAATCAGGGGCATAATGCCTACTCCCAATGGGGCAGCTCAGTAGCATCAAGAGGAAATGACTGGGTAAAGACCGGGCATATAGCTACCGGTAACGGAGGCGCATTTGCTTACCAGACTTCAGGCGGAAAAGAAGGGGTAATAACACGGGGGCCGGGCGGAAACACAAGAATTCATACCAACAACGGTGTATATGCAGGCCATGACGGCAATGTTTATAAGAAAGACAATTCCGGCCAATGGAGCAAATACAACAATGGCAGTTGGGATAATGTCGCCCACAACAAACCGTCGGCAACGCCACACAAAGACAACCTGAGCGGAGCAACCCGAAATAACGGTGTTGCCAACAGGCAGGCATCAGGCGCAGCAGCAAACAGGCCATCGGCAGCGATAAAGCAAAACCCGGCACATGCAGGAGAAACACGCCAATTGCCCGAAAGAGCAGCAGGACAAAACCTGGGAGGAGAGACACGTAAACTACCGGATCGTGACCTGGGCAATGCTTCACGCCAAATGCCGGACAGGAATTTGGGTGGCGCTACAAACAACATGGGCGACAGGACCATGCCCGATAGAAACCAAACGAACCATAGCGACGTAATGAACAACCTTGAACGATCTGATGCGGCAAGGCAAAGGGGCGAACAGCAAACCCAGCGCTTTGACAATTTTGAGCATAACAGAGGCAGCAACAGCGGTTTCGGCGGTGGCATGCACGGTGGTGGTGGTTTCCGCGGCGGCGGTGGCTTCAGGGGCAGGCATTAAATATTCTTCAATAACCTATACTAAAAAAGGCCTCTGCTAGTAAGCAGAGGCCTTTTGTTCTTCATAGTAATTATAGTGTTAATCCATACTGCAGTTAGTGCCATTGGCAATAGCTGCTGCCGAAGGATTGTGTAGATTGTTTGAAATGACAACATCACTCCAAAAAGTTCCGTTAGCCATTACAGGCTGAATGGCGCAGAGATTTGAAAGTGCAACATTATCTTTAATTAATACCTCTCCCTTAAACGAAATGATATTCTCAAGCCCGGCAAGAGATTTCAAAGCATCATTCTTAATAATAGCGAGATTATATATAGGCATCGAATAAGCCTCATCATCAATAATCTGTGTAATACCACTTAGGTGCTGTAAGGTCGTAAGTGCAGGATTATCGTTTATAGTAATACTTTTTACCGAAGTCAGATTTTGCAATCCGTTAAGTGATGGTAATAATGGATTGCCAAGTATCGTAAGACCATTTAGTTTTGTTACTCCTTCAAGCCCATGCAAAGATGTAAGGCCAAGGTTATACATAGAAGAAAAACCGGAAAGCTCATTAACATTGCTCAGTGCCTGTATATCTGTAAGTGCAAAATTGCCCGAAACATCTATTCCGCCCGCTTTGGTAAGATTGTTTAAGCCCTCAAGTGAAACCAGATTGTAATTATATTCAATATCAATACTTCCTGCAGATGTAAGGTTCTCAAGCCCCTTCAGATTAAGAAGGCCGTCATTTCTAAATATTTCAAAGGCTTTTACATAAACAAGGCTTTGAAGGCCGGACATATCTTTCAGCCCATGGCAGTAGCTTATACGCAAAGCCCCGTTTATATCCTTCAGCCCTGAAATACCTTGAAGACTTGTAAGCTGTTGATTTTCATACAGCTCTACATCTCCCCCTACCGTTTTTATATTCTCAAGCCCGTGCAGACTTGTTAATCCAACATTGTCACGAATTCGCAAAAAACTCGCGACCTCGGTAATAGTAGAGAGTCCCGAAAGATTTGTTATATCCTTACCGTCTATAATGCTAAGAGAAGCAGCAAGTTTTTTATAACCTAAAGCAGCAAAAGAATCTACCTCGGCCTGATTGTGTAGAAACACAACATCAGGGCAGGTGTCAGCATCAAATTGCTGGCCATTGTAATTGTTGTTTGAATCATCATCGCTGCAGGCAAAAGACAAAGCACCACAGCAAATAAGGAGTAGTAATTTTTTCATTGGTTTTAGATTGTTGGTTTTTATAAAGATACACAATCTTTATGCCAAAAAACAGAAAAGATTTACATTCGTTTTTTCAAAAACAGTACATTTATCAATTCACAAACCAAACTAAAATGACTAAAACATTACTACTGCTACTGGCATTACTGGCTTTCTCAATCAATGGTTTTAGCCAGGGCGGGGAGAAAAAAGAAAAGCCTAAAGGCCGTGTACCAAGTGAAGAGCGTTACAAAAAAATGAAAGCACTCTACATACAACAGTTGGATTCTGAGACTCACAAGGCAGCCGACAGCCTGTTTCAGCTATTTGCATATAAAACAACTCCGGAAGTTAAGCTAAAGGACATTACTACTAATGGAACGGATTACCTCACGTGGATAAAAGAAAACCTGTCTAAAACAGAGTTTAAAGATTTTGACGAAGCCAAAAAGCTTTGGGACAATTATACACTGGCACAGTTTCGGGATATAGAGGCAAACAAAGAATATGATAACTATCGCAAAGAACTATTGAGGTCAGACGTGGGAGTCGATATCTACATCAAAGCTCTGGATGATGTAAGAGACGAACATCCCGAAAAGTTTAAACAGTTAAAGCTTCCCAAACGCAAGAAAAAGAGCGATTTTTATCCTAAACTGCCCGGTCAATAAAGTACGCTTTGTTATCCTGACAAGAATCTAAAATTGTATCAACATCAGATTCTTCACTCCGCTGCGCTGCGTTCAGAATGACACGTAGCACTTTGTCATCCTGAGGAACGAAGGATCTAAACTTACACTGATTTCTTAAACAATAGGGCATCGCCACGTTTGGCGGTTTCCCTAAAGCCAAGTTCTTTATAAAAATTTTGCAAAGCAGTATCGGCAGGCTTCACCTCAGCCCAAATACTGTCATGCTTGCGTTGTGCCGCAATCTCAAGGGCGCGGTTAAGCAGTTTTTGGTTCCCTTCTTCGTTGGCCGATGGTATGGTACGTTCGATATACAAAGGTTTTCCGCCTTCAGCTTCTACCGGGATATTAGCCGAAACCAAAACTATCAGTGCCAAATGTTCTTCTACCCTGTCCTCATCTTCACCCGTTACGTCAAAGCTCATCAGCCACTCGCGGGTAAACGAGTTGGCTTTGTTCAAAAATGCCGAAACGGTATTCTCCTTATCGGTATCCTGTTGTTTTGAGATGGTATAGTAGGCGTTGGCCATTTCGGCTACTTTGTAAGCGTTCTCTTCGTTGGCAACTATGAATTTGGCTATGATGGGCATATGTTTGGTAATGAGATGTTAGATATTAGTAGTGAGATCGCAGATAGAAGTTCTTTCGTCTCAATTCTCAATAACAAAAGTAGCAAATTATTATGGCTTATGGTTGTACTATAGTCCCATTTACCTGTACATATCACGCATTTTGGCATATTAAAAAAGCCCACCGGCACTACCGGTAGGCTTATTGTAATTAACTTAGCACAAAATCATTTTTTGATTATTATTGCACGATTTCTCCCCAAAGAAATACCTGCGATAGTATATTAATCAGTAATGTAAAAGTTCTAATTCTTGGCAAAGATACATAATATGTAAGAATTAATCTATACGCTGTTTATGTAAAATGAAGAAAACGCTTCATGTACCCAATCTATTTACTCTTTTATAAACTTTAAATTCTGGATTCCCTCTTTAGACGAAACCGTTAAAAAATACATACCCTGCGGTAGTTTCTCTACATTAAGCTGCGCGTTATTATCCTTTTGCAAAAGCACTACTTTGCCTGTCATATCAGTAACCGTAAGGCTTTCTATATTTAGGTTCTCGGCATTCGCCAAATTCAGCGTGCTTGATGTCGGGTTAGGGTAAAGTGATATTTGAGTAAGGGTGTTGTTGTTGAGGCTTGCGGTAGTATTGCTGCCTAAATAGCGTAACAGTAAAAAATTATATTCTTCGCTCGTAGGTAGCAGTACCATACCGGCAACAATAATTTTACCATCGGGCTGTACAGTAACATCATTAACCTGATGATAATAGCTTCCTAAAGAGGTCTTTGCAACTCCGTTAACGCCAAAACTCATATCCTGCATACCAGTACTGTTAAACCGTACTACATTAAAATTATTACTGCTGTTGTCCTGCCCTGCACCTACTATCATACCATCAGAATGTACAGTGATTTTGAATATCTCTTCTCCCCCTGGGTTAAACGGAATTACTGTTCCGCTTAATCCAAAAGTAAGATCGGGAGTGCCATCATAGTTTAACCGGGTTATTGCAAATTCTGCCCCTGTTGTCTCTGAAGTTGACGACCCTCCGCCGGCTACAATTTTTCCATCGGCCTGGAGCACCATGTCACGAATGGCATAATCCAATTCGCCGTTTGTCAATTGTACAATTCCGCCCTGACCAAAGGTAGGATCTAACACCCCTGTCTCGTCAAATCGCTTTAATGTCGTAAATGTGCCTATGAACGAAGTAGCGGTAGTAAATATAGCAAACACCGTTTTACCGTCAGGATAACAAACAGACGATGACGGATATTGACTTGCAGCTTCGCCAACATAACCCTCGTATCCATAGGTGGTATCTACTATGCCATCAGCATTGAATTTTACCGCAAATATTCCCCAAGTGTTTTCGGCACCCGCAATAAGCCCAGTAACTATAATTTTTCCATCGGTCAATACCGTTGCGCAGTGTGGAATAAGAGGTATTGTACCCGAAGCTGCACCCGGATAAAAATAAACGGCTCCATTGGTCCCAAAGTCGACATCTATTGTACCGTTTGCAGTAAAACGTGCTAAAAATACATTTTTTGCGTTGGTATGTCCGCATACCAGTATTTTGCCATCGGGCTGTATCGTGATATTTGTTGGGTTATGATGAGGATATCCAATAGCGTTAGAAACTTCTCCCTGACCCCCAAATGTAGCATCCAATGTACCGTCACTATTATAGCGCTTTACACACGCCCTGCCCAACCTTTCTCCGGCAGCGAGTATTTTTCCGTTGTCCAGGACGGTTACGGCTCTGGCAACTTCCCCTATTCCCGAGGTGCCGGGAACATTTGAGATGCCATTTGCTCCAAAGGAAGCATCAAGTGTACCTGCCTGAGCAAATAATCCATTTGTATGGCAACACAACAGTAGTACTAAAAGTAGAAGTTTTTTCATAATATCGTTTTACTATTTAAACAGTAAAATTAAATACACGCACGATCAGGAAGGCTAGGTATAAAGTGGTAATTGAAGATTATAACCCTATAGGGTTATAACTACTTATAAAGAATTCAAACATTACTTTAAAAATTTATCAAAAATCCCCTTACAAAATTCACAATCCCGCTATTCTATTAGGTTATTCATCTCTTTTGTCGGTCGCATAAAAAAAATCGTTACTTTCGCAAATCGATTTTTTAGACGTATTGTAATGAGTAAGAAGTTTACTGAATATAAGGGACTTGACCTGCCAACAGTAGCGGGAGAGGTACTTAATTTCTGGAAGGAAGAGAAGATTTTTGATAAGAGCGTAACGACCCGTGAGGGCAAACCGCAATATGTATTTTTTGAAGGGCCTCCTTCGGCAAATGGCCTTCCGGGCATTCACCACGTGATGGCACGTGCCATTAAGGATATTTTTTGCCGTTACCAAACCCAAAAAGGCTACCAGGTAAAACGTAAAGCAGGATGGGATACCCACGGCCTTCCGGTAGAGCTTGGAACCGAAAAAGAATTGGGGATTACTAAAGAAGACATCGGTACTAAAATTACCGTAGAAGAATATAACGAAGCCTGTAAGCGCACTGTAATGCGCTACACCGACGTATGGAATGACCTTACCGAAAAAATGGGGTACTGGGTAGACATGAACGATCCTTATGTTACCTACAAGCCAAAATACATGGAATCGGTTTGGTGGTTATTAAAGCAGATTTACGACAAAGGCCTTCTATACAAAGGCTACACCATACAGCCGTATTCGCCTAAAGCGGGTACAGGACTGAGCTCGCACGAAGTAAACCAGCCCGGCGCTTACCGCGACGTGACCGATACTACCATCGTGGCGCAGTTCAAGGTTAAAAAGGAAAGCCTTACTAATTTATATTCTGTATTTAAGGGGCAGATTCTTAAAACAATTGCTTCAAATTATGGAATTGAGTCATTAAAAGATGTCCATTTTTTAGCATGGACGACTACTCCGTGGACACTTCCATCGAATACAGCATTGACTGTAGGGCCAAACATCGACTATGTTTTGGTGAAGACCTTTAACCAGTACACATTTGAACCTATCAATGTGGTATTGGCTAAAAACCTTGTAGGCAAGCAGTTTGGCAAAGCCTATGTAGAGACTTCAAACGATGAAGATTTCGCTAACTATAAAGGCGGCGACAAAACCATACCATATACCATTTTGGCAGAAGCCAAAGGGAAAGACCTTGTAGGTATCCGTTACGAGCAGCTATTACCATTCGTACTGCCTGACCAAAATCCTGAGAATGCCTTCCGCGTTATATCGGGTGACTTCGTTACTACCGAAGACGGTACAGGTATCGTGCACACTGCTCCTACTTTTGGTGCTGATGATGCCAAGGTAGCCAAAGAAGCTAAACCTGAAGTACCGCCAATGTTGGTACAGGATGCTAACGGAACCCTTGTTCCGCTGGTTGACCTTCAGGGTAAATTTACTGCTCATGTTGATACGTTGGAGAATCCTAACGGAGCTCCGCTGAAACTGGCAGGCAAATATGTGAAAAACGAATACTATGATGCCGGAACTGCTCCTGAGCGTTCGGCTGACGTTGAAATATCCATCTACCTGAAAGAAAACAACAAGGCTTTCAAGGTAGAAAAATATGTACACAGCTATCCGCACTCATGGAGAACAGATGAGCCCTTGCTATACTACCCGCTTGACAGCTGGTTCATTAAAGTGACCGATGTTAAAGACCGTATGTTCGACCTTAACGACACCATCAACTGGAAGCCAAAGTCTACCGGAGAGGGCCGTTTTGGCAACTGGCTGAAAAACGCTAACGACTGGAATCTTTCACGTTCGCGTTACTGGGGTATTCCGCTTCCTATCTGGAGAACGGAAGACAAAACCGAAGAAATGATCATTGGCTCTGCCGAAGAGCTATACAACGAGATCGAAAAAGCTATTGCAGCAGGCGTTCAGTCAGAGAACCCGTTTACAGGCTTTAAGCCGGGCGATATGAGCGAGTCTAACTACGACCTTATCGACCTGCACAAAAATGTGGTAGATGCTATCACACTGCTTTCGCCGTCAGGCAAGCCTATGAAGCGCGAAAGCGACCTTATAGACGTGTGGTTTGACAGTGGCGCGATGCCGTATGCACAGTGGCACTACCCGTTTGAGAACAAAGAGCTTATCGACAATAACGAATCTTTCCCTGCCGACTTTATCGCAGAGGGTGTAGACCAGACACGCGGATGGTTCTATACGCTGCATGCAATCGGTACATTGGTATTCGACCAGGTAGCTTATAAAAATGTGGTTTCTAACGGACTTGTTCTTGACAAGAACGGACAGAAAATGTCGAAACGCCTTGGCAATGCTGTAGACCCGTTCACTACCCTTGCTGAGTATGGCCCTGATGCTACGCGCTGGTACATGATCGCAAACGCTAACCCATGGGACAACCTTAAATTTGACATTGAAGGTGTTGCCGAAGTAAGACGTAAGTTCTTCGGCACACTATATAACACCTACTCATTCTTTGCGCTTTACGCGAACATTGACGGCTTCTCATACAGTGAGCCAGAAGTACCGCTTAACGAAAGGCCTGAGATTGACCGTTGGATATTATCAGAACTGAATACACTTATAAAAGACGTAGACAGCTTCTATGCCGACTATGAGCCTACACGTGCTGCAAGGGCAATATCCGATTTCGTTCAGGAAAACCTGAGTAACTGGTACGTGCGTTTATGCCGCCGCCGTTTCTGGAAAGGCGAATATGCACAGGATAAAATTGCCGCTTACCAAACCCTATATACCTGTCTTGTAGCTATTTCCAAGCTGGGTGCGCCAATAGCGCCATTCTTCATGGACAGGCTTTATAAAGATTTAACACAAGCTTCACAGCAAGAGGGCTTTGAAAGTGTACATTTGGCCGATTTTCCAACGTATGCTGATAACTTTGTTGATAAATCGCTGGAAAGCAGGATGCAGAAGGCTCAGACTATTTCGTCACTTGTACTTTCACTAAGGAAGAAAGAGATGATAAAAGTACGCCAGCCATTGCAAAAGGTAATGATACCAGTGCTTGACGCGAATCAGAAGGCAGAGATTGAGGCAGTTGCAGAGCTTATAAAAGCCGAAGTAAACGTGAAAGAAGTAGTACTGATGGATGATGCATCGGGCGTGCTTGTGAAGCAGATCAAGCCTAATTTTAAGGCACTTGGACCACGCTTCGGTAAAGATATGGGATTGATTTCCAAAGAGATACAAAGCTTCTCTCAGGAACAGATCAATCAGATTGACAAGAACGGGACTATCGCTGTTGAAGTATCAGGAAAAAGTGTAAATTTAACTCTTGAGGATGTAGAGATAACATCGCAGGATATCCCGGGATGGCTGGTAGCAAATGCAGGCGGTATTACCGTAGCATTAGACATCACACTGACGGAAGAACTTAAGAAAGAAGGTATTGCTAGAGAGTTGGTTAACAGGATCCAGAACATCCGAAAAGACAGTGGCTTCGAAGTTACCGACAGAATTAAAGTTACCATTAAAGACAATAAAATCCTACAGGATGCCGTTATAGCGAATGAGGATTACATTAAGAGTGAAACACTTACCGACGAGATCACATTTGCTGATGATGTGGCTAACGGTACGGAAATAGAATTTGACGAAATAAAAACCTTATTATTAATTTCAAAATAAGTTGACAATGGTAGATGAGCAAATACGATACTCTGATGCTGACCTTGCAGAGTTTAGGGAATTAATTACCAAAAAAATTGAGAAAGCTAAAGCCGACTTAGATTTGATACGTAGTGCCTATATGAACGACCTTAACAATGGTACCGACGATACGTCGCCTACATTTAAGGCTTTCGAGGAAGGCAGCGAGACCATGTCTAAAGAAGCAAACTCGCAGTTGGCCATCCGCCAGGAGAAGTTCATCCGCGACCTTAAAAATGCCCTTATCCGTATTGAGAACAAAACGTATGGCATTTGTAAAGTAACAGGAAAGCTTATCAATAAAGAGCGATTAAAACTTGTTCCCCATGCTACAATGAGCATCGAGGCAAAAAATATGCAGCGATAATATACTAACCGCCCCCTGAGGGCGGTTTTTTATTTTATAAGCATTGTGGATTTGGTAATGTAGTTACCTGCCTGTCGGCAGGTTCGTTGATTTGTTACGCGCCGTCATTGCGAGCGCAATGCAATGGAGCGTGGCAATCTATTGTCATAAAAAGGGATTCTTCATTCGTCAGAATGACAAATCGCATGAAAAAATGCGTTGCGTGTCATTCTGAATACAGCGCAGCGGAATGACAAAATGTATTAACATTACCCCCTCACTACAAATTCTCTCTCTAATAAGCTTTCTGCAGTTTCCCAATCTGTAGCAAGTATCCTTTCGATAATTTTCTCAAGGTCTTTCAGGTTCGATGGTTTTACCACATAAGAGACAGCCCCATATTTAATTGCCCTGCTTACATCGTCTTCAATACCGCTTGTAGAATAAACGATAACAGGCACCGAAGCCATCGCAGAAATCCCCTTAATGATTCTCAGGGCTTCAAGTCCATTCATAAAAGGCATATTAATATCCAGAAATATAAAATCAGGGATTTCAGTCGTAGCATGGAGCGCGTCAACAAGCTCTTGTCCGTTAGAAAAAACAGTCAGGTTGCAGCCGGGGCGTACACTTTCTAATACATACTGAAAAAAATCAACATCGTCGCGGTCATCGTCCGCAAGGAATACTTTGGTTATGGGAGGTTTCATAAGCTATTCTGTTTAGGTCACACTAAAAGATAGTTTCTAAAAGAATAGCTGTGTCAGAGATAGACTGATAAAAAGTAAGTTTTGGCATCAATTGCTTGTAGTAAATGTACGAAATATTGTGACACAAGCTCAGCTCAACGCTAAATTGATGGCTCTTAGCAATATGCAGCAATCTATTTGTCAGAAAAAAGATTAAAAAATTCAATTTAATTTGTAAGATTAATTCTTTTATGTATCATTGCATCACTAACCACCAATTTAAACAATGAAAAAATTATTACTCTTAGTACTGCTGTGCCCTTTTATGGCGATGGCCAAATTTCATCCGGGAACAATTACTTTTAATGATGGAACAACAAAAACAGGCCTAACCGATTTTGGGAGCTATGACTCTGGAAAAGTAAAGTTTAAATCTGACAAAAAAGCTAAGCAGGTTACATTCTCAATTGACGAAGTACAAGAACTGAAAATTGAATTTGAAGAAAATGTTGTGTCAACATATATTCCTATAAGGCTTGCTAAGCAAAAATTTTTGAAGAAAGGTTTTAATATGGATGAAGAAAAATCCTGGGCAAGAATTGAACGCGAGGGAGAAGTTAATCTTTATACCATATTTGCCGTAGGAGGTGGAATGAGGGGTTATGTTTATTTTATAAATAAAGAAGGTGACGATCATTGCAAGGAACTGGGAGCCATTTATGAGCAAGGTATAAATGTTTTCAACGCTTTGAAGACAGTAGCTGTCTATATATTTGAGGATTGCCCGGGCTATAAGGACGCTTTACAAAAAGAAGATTTCAAACAAAGAGGAATGTTCATTTTCGCAGAAAAATATGAAGAACTTTGTGGCAAGGATAAAAAAATTTAAACAAAACGGCTCCTAGGAGCCGTTTGTTATTTTATGTATATTGCTTTATATTAAAGCATTACCATGAGACATAAACAAAGCAGCATAAACCTGATTTTTAGCATCGTTACACTACTATTAACTGCTGCAAGCTGTAAAACTATAAATACTGTAAGACCCGATAGAGTTGAAATCGAATTTAATGATATAACGCTACAGTTAAATGACTCTTTAGTAAATGATTTTATGAACGATTTTAATCAGGGGAAGAAAAAAGAAGTCCCTGCAAACATGAAGATAGTACACACATTCGATTTAAGGATTTATTATAAGAACAGGACTGATCATTACATGTCAGACGGAGTATATTTTATCAATGACAGTACTTTGGTAAGATCCAAAACAGACCTCTTTTTAAAATACTGGGATCTGGACGAAGAAAGAATCAGAGCAACGGGCAAACTGATTGAAGTCAGCAATTGATTACTCTTTGCCCATAATTTTCTCCCAAAACACGCATCATATACCCTCCATATCAATAATTCGACTATTTTTGCGGGTAAAATTTCAAATAATGTCCTTAAAGAAAGCCTATCTTATTGTAATTCTGGTTCTGATCATAGACCAACTTTCAAAAATATACATCAAGACCAACTTCATGCTTAATGAGGAAGTCCTTGTTTTTGACTGGTTCAGGATACGTTTTATAGAAAATGAAGGCATGGCTTGGGGTGCCAAAATTCCCGGTACTTACGGAAAGATATTCCTGACGCTGTTCAGGATCGTGGCCGTAGGCGGTATAGGCTGGTGGCTTGCTGATTCGGTTAAAAAAAGGCAGTCGCCTTACCTTATCGTATCGATAGCACTTATACTTGCAGGAGCATTTGGAAACATCATCGATTCTGTATTTTATGGAGTGATCTTTGACCATAGCGTAGGACAGACAGCAACTTTGTTCTCTGACCATCCTTATGGCACTGTACTGCACGGAAAAGTGGTAGACATGCTGTATTTCCCATTATTTGACGGCACCTTCCCCGACTGGTTCCCTATCTGGGGCGGAGAATATTTCAGCTTCTTCAATGCCATCTTTAACATTGCCGATGCCGCTATCTCGGTAGGCGTGGGTATACTTATAGTCTTTAACAAAAAAGCATTTGCTAAGTAGAGTTTACAGTGTTCAGTCTCAGTAAGCAGTAGAGGTACGCGGACTTGACTGTAGGTCGGTATACAGATATCAGGCAGATTTTCAGAAATTTATTATCAGTGTAAGCTATCCGAGTGAAGCTACGGCCTTAAACTCTGTGGCGTTAAGCAAATCGGGACTTGAGGCGTTAAAAAAGATTTTCTGTCTGAGCGAAGCGAGTTTAAATCTTTTAGCCGAAAGATGCGATTTGTAGCCTAAGGAGTTCAGCCGTGCCTTTTTGTTTCTTTTGTGGCAAGACAAAAGAAAAACTAAAACTTATACACTCTATCAGGCGTAACACAATATTTTAGTGGGACATCGGTATCAAAAGCTTCAATAAGCTCGTTTTCTGCTTCAAAAAAGGATAAACCTATCGTTATCACATCTTCTTTGCATTCGTTCAGGAAACGGTCGTAAAAACCCTTTCCGTAGCCTACACGCTGGCCGTTCTCGTCGAACGCCAATAACGGCACGAATACCACATCTATTTTTTGCGAAGGCACCTCGATACCATCAACCGGTTCAGGGATGCCAAACTTATTCTTTACCAGCTTTGTATTATCCGTAAGCAGGAAATGGATCATTTTGTGCGTCTCAAAATCAGACCTTGAAACTATGATTTCTTTGTCTTTGCCGGCAAGCAGATGCAGGATAAAATCGGTATGCACCT
Source organism: Flavobacterium hauense (assembly GCF_054457175.1). Taxonomy (NCBI): domain Bacteria; kingdom Pseudomonadati; phylum Bacteroidota; class Flavobacteriia; order Flavobacteriales; family Flavobacteriaceae; genus Flavobacterium; species Flavobacterium hauense. Next base: position 86,937 of record NZ_JBTKVX010000005.1, on the reverse strand, counting down.
CGCGTTGCTCTTCCATTGTCAGGAACAGGTGAAAATAGTTCTTATCCCAAATATCAAGAGACAGCAGCTGGTTAGCTATAGCAAGGCTTTTGTCTTCGATCTCTTCGGTCGACAATGCCTGGCGCAGGTTTTTATAATGAAGGCGTAGTGCTTGTTTATCCATAAGAGCAAATATAGAGAGTTTACAGCTAACGGTTGGCTCTTCGCTTAAAACACACCCCTAACCCCTCTCAAGAGGGGAACAAGCTTCACTCAAGTCAAAATGATGTATACCATACCTGAGTAAGATATCTGAGTGAAGCTTCAAACAAACAAATAACCAAATCCCCGAATAAACACTGCTACTCCCAATGTTAAGTTTTCACCATTTATGAAATCCTTAACATTGAAACCGTCTTTTTTAAGTTTTCCTGTGTTAATTTTGTGTTACATTAATGTAAATTATAACCCCAAGATTATGAACAGGACAGATTTAAGATTGGTTCAGTATGCAGTAACCAGAAAAGTAAAAAGCAAAAAGAGCAAGAAATCGACTTCAAAGAAAGTAAAATCAATAGGTTACTTCCATATTTGGGGCGCCAATGCCGATAAAAAAGGTAGCGAGAAATTCTATGCCCTTGTAGAGGATGCTAATACAGGAGCCCTTGTAGAGGTAGCACACAAAGACGTTCGTTTCCTTACAGAAGACGAGATAGAGATGATCTACAACCAGGCTGAAGAAGCAATCATTACCGAAGAGGAAATAACAGAAGGCCCTGCTGAAGAAGCTAAAGCTGAATAACGACTGCTTTTGTCCTGAAAAAATATAAAACACACGAAAACAAGAAACCGCCTCAAAAAGGCGGTTTTTTGTTTTTAATAGGTCCGATGTCGGAAGTCCGATGCAGCCATACCATGCTTTTTTACTGCCTGCCTACTTAAGGAGGTTGTCGTTTTAGATAAAATCTTATATTAGTGCAACCAAAACCAACCACATGAAAAACATTTTCGGGGCACTGCTATTGCTCTGTACTACTATTGCGGCAGCCCAAACCGACAAACATGGCAATCCGGTATTCAACTCGGTAACCATAAGCAATGAAACCCTGAAGAATGGCCTGGAGATAAGCGCCAATTATTACACCCTTAAAAACAACATCGAGACTAATGGCTCGTCGGCATTCGTAGCCGAAAACCCTACCAAAGAGCAGGTGATCAATGCAGCCCAAAAATACCCTTCCGACTTTTTTATACTTACAAAGAACGGCACGGCAACTTCGCTAATGATGTTCTCTACCGACCCATCCAAACAAATCATCCTGATTGATCCCGATACGGGCGATATAAAAGAATTCCCCATAGAAATTAAAGGTGATATTACCGAAAACAGGGCCAACGAGATCATCAAAGAAAAATATGATCCTTCGGCTACGCTGAAAAACGGAAAACTTACTTTTGACGGTAAGACCTATACCGTGATAAGCTCCAAAGACATTAAAAAGGACATCAACAAAATCATTGAAATTGAAAAGCTATCTGAGAAAAAGACGGCAGAAAACGGTGTGAAACTGCTTTCTTCTGCCGAGATAAAAGAAATTATGCTTACAGAAACCGCACCTGGGGGAGAATTTGATTTTTTCACCGCCATAAAAGGCAAAGAGATGAACGGTGTCCAGATCAAACCAGGGGTTTTTGATACCGAAATAGGCGTTGCCCTGTACCGCTGGGGCCATGCCGCATTTGAGCTTGGCGTAAACACCCCTGCCGATGCGCTTTCCATCTTTGCAGAATTCAGGGGACGACCTGTAAACAAACGCGAAGAAGAATATATAAAAATGGGCTTTAATAAGGAGCTAGAGAAATAACCAAAAAAACCGCCCTATGAGGCGGTTTTTTTGAAAGTCGGAAGTCCGATGCCATGGTATCGATAAGCCGCATAACTTCGGACATCGGACATTCGACATATTTACTCCACCTTCTCATATTCCAGCGTGCCGAGCATGGCAAGCGAGATTACTCTTTTTTTAGCATCAAAATAATCGATCTTGAAGGTTTCGCTTACAATAACACCTACCGTTATGGTAAGTTTTTTATTGTCTTTGCTTAACTCCCAGTTGCCTTCGTGGGTCTTGTCTCCATTAATACTCGTAAAATGTCCATTGGCAGCAAATACCTGATACACTTCAGTAGTTTTGAATTTTTTCTGAATATCCTGTTCCTTACCGCTTTTGGTCCACTTCACCAGTTTCCATTTTCCAACAAGTTGTTCGGCAGTCTGGGCGTTTACCGAGGTCATAACAAACAAAAGGGCAAATAATGCAAATACTTTTTTCATGATGATTGATTTATAGATGTTTAACCAAATATAAAAAACTATCCGTTTATGGAAAAGGCGTTAACGAAAAATTAAGGAGTGTTTAACTACAAATCTACTCAAAATGCTGCTGATTAAGCAGGATTGTGAAACACACCCCTAGCCCCTCTCAAGAGGGGAACTCCAGTCATGCCGACCACTGTTGATCCGGTTTGAGTGAAGCTGTTCCCCTCTTGAGAGGGGCTAGGGGTGTGTAAATCTTTTCCAAAGTGATACACTTTTCTACAAATCTTTACGACCTTTGTGTTTCAAATAAGCACCCTCATGAAAATAGAAATATGGAGCGATATCATGTGCCCCTTCTGCTACATCGGCAAGAGGCGCTTTGATGCTGCCTTAGCGCAGTTTGCCCACAAAGACGAGGTAACGGTAGAATGGAAGAGCTTTATGCTCTCTCCCGAACTGCAAACCGACCCAACAAAGAACATCAACCAGTTCCTTGCCGAGCACAAAGGAATATCGGTTGAAGAGGCCGCCGGAATGAACGCACAGGTAGCCAATATGGCCGCCCAGGCAGGCCTTACCTATCATTTTGACACCGCTGTAGTTGCCAATAGCTTCAACGCGCACCGCTTTCTGCATTTTGCCAAGCAGTATGGCAAGCAGACCGAAGCCGAAGAGATGCTGTTTGCCGCCTACTTTACCGAAGGGAAAAACATAGACGACGCACAGACGCTTATTGGCATCTCTGCCGCACTGGGACTTGACGTAGCCAAATTTACCAATGTTATGGGCAGCGGGGCATACGCCAAAGATGTCCTGGCTGATATTGATGAGGCGCAGGAGCTGGGCATTCGTGGAGTTCCGTTTTTTGTGGTGAACAGAAAATATGCCATCAGCGGAGCACAGGAAACAGCCGTGTTTCTTGATACGCTTGAAAAGGCCTTTGCGGAACGCTAGTAATCAGTATTCAGTCGCAGTTAAGAGTTTGTCGACGTTCCTGTCATTCTGAACGCGACGCAGTGGAGTGAAGAATCTCATTAAATTCCAACAGAGATCCTTCGTGCCTCAGAAACCTAACGGAGTGGTTCGGCAAAGCCAATGACAAAACAATCCCATAAAAAAAACCGCCTCTTATTCAGGGGCGGTTTTTTCACATTTTAAGGTTTTGGCAAAAGCCAATTTACTGGCTGCAGTTGCCTGATGTTATATCCTGTCCCGTAGGATTATAAGTATTGTCATCTGCATTAAAGGAAATAAGTGAATCATTATTAATAAGAAGACTTTTCAGAGCACAATAATCTGACAATGCGGTATTTCCATAAAAGTTCATAATCCCCTTAAATTCTTTAAGAGACTCTAATCCATCTAGAGACTGTAAATTACTATTTCTGCCAATATCCAGATAATTAAAATCATTGCTTGTCTCAAATCGCTCTATGCCTTGCAGACCCTGCAATGACATCAAATTTTCATTATTGTAAATAGATAGATTATTCCCAATAGTCTTAACATATTGCAACCCGTTTAGAGAAGCTAATGTATGGTTACCGCTAATACTCAAACGGTCAAGATAAATAAGATGCGTAAAATTGGCTAGCGAAGCAATATTGTAATTTTCCCTGACTTCCAGACTCTCCATTTCCTTTATACCGCTTAAAGGTTCTAAAGACAGTAGGAACGTATTGAAATAGACAATTATGTTTTTAGCAGAAGACACCTTATTCAGTCCTTCAAGAGACTCCAGGTTTAAATTGGTTTCTATGGTTATATCACCAACTGACTCAAGATTATCCAAGCCTTCAAAGTTTGTAATATTAGCATATACCACCCTTAAAGAGCCAACCTTTTTTAATGCTTCAAGGCCTTCAAAACTCCTTAATTCCGGGTTATAAGAGATATCTAATGTTCCTTTCACCTCTATTAAATTATTTAATCCTTTAAGGCTGGTAAGTTTTTGATTAAAACCGATACCCAGATGACCCGAAATTCCCTTTATGCTTTCAAGGCCTTCAAGACTTTCAATATCTGAACCGTATGCCTCTCTAATATCTAAATCCCCATCTATAGCGCAGTATCCATATGCTGCAAATTCATCTATCTCTTCCTGCGATCTTAACGATACACTGCCAATAAATATATTATCGCATTGAAATAGCGCATCGTTAGATTTATCATCACTACTGCAGGCAAACAGCGTCATCGCCATAAAGGCAAAAAGTAATTTTTTCATTGGTTGGGTTTATTGGTTGTTGTTTGGTTTACGGCTGGCTGCATTGGGTGCCCTCTATCTGCCATATCGAAGGGTTGTAGGCATTATCATAAATAGAATAATCCTCTAAGTAGTTTGCATGCAAGAGCATATTTTTTATCGCACAAAAATCCGTCAGGTTATCGTTACCTATTACAAAAAACAGATACCCTCCATAAGAAGCGACATTTTCGAGTCCGTGCAAAGACGTTAAATTATCATTATCATTTATGCTAAAGTTGCTTTCATCCGGTTGTCCAATATAGGGTAGTGCCGTGATTGAAGTTATACCACTTAAATGCTCTATGCTTGTTAGTAAAGGATTAGAAGTGATGGCAAGGCTTCCAACCTTTGTAATGTTTTCAAGCCCTTTAAGTGAAACCAGATTTGGATTACTTTTTACATATACTACTTCTGCTTCTGTCAGGCCTTCTAATCCTTCGAGGCTGGTTGCACTCGTTTGGGATATAAATAGCCATTTTATTTTTTGACAGGTATCTCCCACAGCAAGGCTGGAAAGACTTTTATTCCAATCCAGATTCAATGTTAATAAACTATTTCCAAGCATTAACCCCTGTAAACCTGTCAATAAAACATTAGAATTTATATACACAGAACCTCCATCAACAATAGAAGGACTCCCTTGCACACTTGTTAGCAAAGAATTGTATAGAACATCTATCCTTTGTAAATTTTTAATATTTTGTAATCCGTTAAGCGATGTCAGGCTGGTATTGAGAACCAGAATCTTCTCACTAACACTCACAAGGCCCGACAGAGCTGAAATATCTGTAATATTTGCCGGTGGTTGTCCGTCAACTGACACCCCAATAGAAAGTACGCCATCAATCTTACAATAGCCATTACTGGCAAAGGCGTCTACCTCAGCCTGAGTTTTCAGCCATACATTTCCTGTATACACATTAGTACACTCTACGGGATTCGGATTTTCAGGATTTCCATTATCAGGATTAACAGGCGCGCTATCATCACTGCTGCAAGCAAACAGCGTCATTGCCATAAAGGCAAAAAGTAATTTTTTCATTGGTTTGGTTTGTTATTATTTGGCATGCAAATATATACTTTATGGCCAAAAGCCAAAAGTCATAAAATCGAAAGATTCGTACGTTTTTTGACTTTATGATTTAATAAAAAAAAAGACGCAGCAATGCTGCGTCTCTACTATCAATAGAAATTGATTTGTGGATTTGTTCTATGACGCTTGTCATTATGAGCGGGCCTGCCTGCCGGTAGGCAGAGTGAAATGCAGTCGAAGAATCTCACAATATTTACTGAAATAATAATGAGATTGCCACGTAGTACCTCCTCGCAATGACAGAACGGTGTGCGAAAAGGAGTCAGCCACCCGAGTGAAGCTACGGCCTTAAACTCCGTGGCGTTAAGCAAATCGAAGCTTGAGGCGTTAAAAAAGATTTTCTGTCTGAGCGAAGCGAGTTTAAATCTTTTAGCCGAAAGATTCAATTTGTAGCCTAAGGAGTTCAGCCGTGCCTTTTTGCTTCTTTTGTGGCAAGACAAAAGAAGAGGTGATCCAACCAACGAAAAAGACGCAGCAATGCTGTGCCTCTACACTATCATGGGTGACATCGGACTAAATCTAAAATCTCAATACTAAAATCTATAATCTCATCCCTAATAAAAACTCTTCTTGCTCACGGTCCTGTTCACGTCTATAACGTAGAACAGCGCCTGAATATCATTCATGTGCAGGGTGAAGTCGGTAAACTCCGGGCTGTCGTTCAGGGAGTGGCAGGTAATGGTACCGTCTTCCACATTATGGTCAATGATCTCTTTTAATAAAGGCATTTTGCTTTGGGTGGTATAGATAACCCAGTACGGAAAGTCGCGGTAGCGCAGCTTGCCGTTCCAGTGGTGGCGCTGCAGCTCTCGGGTAGAGACAATGCTGTTTCGGGTAATGGCGCTGCTCGAGGCGTCGTCCATGCTGTCGCCATTCACGCGGAAAGCCACATAACGCCCCTGTACCGGCTTGTCAACCAATATACCGTGTTGACTTAAGTCCATTAAAAAATCAGCATCCTGGTAAGCACTGAGAAAGCCTGCCTGAATATTGAACTCCGCCAAAGGCATCAGCATATAATACTGTCCGTTGGGCAGCTCAATAAACTTGTTGCCATTCTTATTCTCAAAATCGTCGGTCATCTTCACCAACTCTTCCTGCTTCACGGTTTTGAAGTTGGCCACATCCTGATTAAGGACTTTGTCTAATATTTCACTTTTCGATTTTGGGATGGGCTTACCCTTTTCATAGTTGATGATGGTCTCACGGCTTGCACCAATAAGGTCGGCCAGTTCTTTTTGCGTCAGCCCAAGTTCCTCACGTTTTTTTTTAATCTCTAATCCATCCATACTCAAAGCTTTAGGGGTAATGTTGATAAAATCGTACACCAAAAGTGTAAAATTTAACTTCAATATGTTTTACAAAGTTGAATATTACACTTAACTTTGCATTGTATTCAACAAAGGTATACTAAAAATGCGAAACTTAGACATTATAATAAAAGAAATTGTGGAACTAAGTGAAATAAAATCAGCATACAACCACTACCTGAGTTCATACAGAAGTTTAACAGAAGTGGAAAACACCACTCAGCTGCAGCACAATATCCGAATAATTGCACAATCGATAAACATGCTCTATACCGACTTACAAAGGCAAAAGGCATTAGAAATGAGACAGGTAATACCAGAAAAAAGGCAAAAAGCAGAAGTGAAACCAAAAAACGTTACTTATAGCAATGAAGAAAAAAATGCAATAATCCACTTTAACCGCGACAGGAGGTTTACAATTACAGAGTAGTTTAAGTAAGCAGTATTCAGTGGCAGTCAGCAGTTTACACACCCCCAACCCCTCTCGAGAGGGGAGCAAGCTTCACTCAAATTAAAAGCAACAGTGGCTGCATAAGAGTAAGAGTTCCCCCTCTTGAGAGGGGCTAGGGGTGTGTTACAAATCAAGATTTCACATCCGACTTCGGACATCGGACTAAAAATGAACCAAAAAAAACTAAAACGACGCATCCGCAAATGCGAACAACAAATTGACAACCTGAAAACACTGCCCTACTACACCGTCTTTAAACTGTACGGCCAACAGCAAAAAGACATCGCTAAAGTAGAGAGGAAGCTGCACAGTTTACAGTCGCAGTTGGCAGCCTGCCTGCCGCTACGCACGTCGCGATTAGCAACGTTCTGTCATTCTGAGCGGAACGCAGTGTAGTGAAGAATCTCTTTTGGAATTCGAAGAGATCCTTCCTTCGTCAGGATGACAGACCCCATAAAGACTTCGAACATCGGACAGAACAAAAACAAAACACCAATCTTTCAATTAAAAAATAAAAACAAAATGACAATCAAAGGAACCATCGAACACATTGAGTACCGCACAACAGCAGGTTACGAGAAAAAAGTAGTAACCCTTATGCCCGATCACAGGCAGCGTGCCTATGTAGAATTCCGCGGCAGGCGAATGGACGACCTGCACGGCTATAAAGAAAATGACGAGATACAGGTAAATGTACTACTGGAAGGCAAAACATCTAAAAACAGTGGCATACAGTACAACAACCTTGTAGTGACAGAAGTCGTGCAGTAGGCCAGTAGACACAAGTTCTGTCATTTCGACCGGAATGCAATGGAGTGGAGAAATCTCAGAACAATTAGTGGAATACAATGAGATTCCTCAATTCTGCTACGCTGCATTCGGAATGACAAACGACACTCATAAAGACTTCAGACCTCCGACACCGGACTCAAAAATCAACATCATGGAAAACGACAAATCAAAACAACAGGAATATACCAAGAAGATCTTAGACCAATTACAGCAGCTGTTTAACGACGACAACGAAAACCGCATAGACATAACCGAACTCGAAGACAACGCTAATGCCTCCGACTTCTTCCATGCGCTGGCCAACCTAGCGCCTACCGTAGTCTACACCAAACTGACACAAAAGGAAATAGGAACACTCGACTTTAACCACATCGCCAACAGGCTGTGTTTTCAGAATTGTTTTGTAAAAGACAGTTCTCAATCGCAGTTGGCAGCAACAACCGAGTAAGCCGGCTGAGTAGGTTTCCCCTCCTCCGGAGGGGTGGCTGAAAGCCGGGGTGGTTAAATAAATCTGGTCTTTCCTTAATTTTAAGAAAAACCACCCCACCCTACGGGCACCCCTCCAGAGGAAGGGAAACCACTCTTACACTAAAAACGCCGTAAAGTGAGGTCAGGGGTGAGGACAAATCAACGCATCAACAAATAACCAAATCAACTTTTAAAACCATGTACAAAATAAAAGGCATCATCACCGCCATAGGTGACATAAAAACGACCAAACTGGGCACTGCGGTTCAGCAGCTGCACTTTGAACAGGAGACCGGCAGGATGTTCTACCCTTCTGCCCTGGGCATCAAAATAGAACTGTTGCAGGACATGCTGCCAGGCGACGTAGCCGAACTGGAATTCCACATCTCGGGCTCAAAAGGAACCTATAATAATGTAATAATTGACAGTTTAGTGAGAGTGTAATGAAAGAAACTTACGAAAGAAAGATGCCTCGCCTTCAGGCAACTCCTAAAGAAAGGGAAGAAGAACAGATAAAACTTGCTATCTATCTGCTTAAGCACAATGGTTATAAGATTTACAAAGTCACGGAAGTGTAATGAAAGACCCGGCTTTTTTGTTTTACGGCAAAGATTTTTACGAGGGTACACGTACAATGCTTCCTGAAGAAAGAGCCTGCCTTATCGATTTGCTCGTGTACCAACATCAGCATGGAGGCCTTATCCCAAACAACATAAAAAGGCTGCAAATGTATTGTTCAGGAATAGATGAAGCTACCCTTAAGGCTACCCTTGAAGCTAAGTTTGTGCTTAGTGATAAGGGTTGGCATAATGGAAAAATGCAGGTACTTACTGAAGAAAGGAATGCTTTTAAAGAAACACAGTCAATAAATGGCAAAGTTGGACAGTTTTATAAGAAAGCCTATAAGGTTTTAAGCAAGATTGAGCAGAAAAAACTCAAGGCTAGAATTGACAAACTATCCTTAAACAACGAGGCTTTATATAACAATTGGATAACTAAGCATCAAGACCCTAAAGCCATGCTTCAAGCTATGCTTGAACATATAGTAATTGAAGATGGAGATGTAATTGTAAATGAAGATATAAATGATAATACAGTTGATAATGGAAAAGAGGGTATGGGAGAAAAACCAAATCTGGTTTATCCTTTCGATACTGAAACATTCAGGGAGCAATGGACGATATGGAAAGGCTACAGAGCCAATGAGGACGGTTTTAAGTACAAAACGCTAACCAGCGAGCAAGCCGCCCTCTCCAAACTCGGCACCCTCTCGAAATATGACGAAGCCGCCGCCATAGCAATAATGCACGAAAGTATGGCCAACGGCTGGAAAGGTTTCTTTGAAGAGAAACAAAATGGAAGCACAAAACAACCTTCCGGAAAAGGCGAAAGCAACTATAGCGACGCTTTCAAACGAAAGATTGTTGGTCGTGTACAGTCCGGTTAACTGTATGCGCCACGCCGGGAAGCTCGCCACCATAGAAGATGCCATGAACAGCCCCGCGCCTACCCTTGGCACCCTGCACCGCGAGAAGAGCCGCGACTTTACGATTGGATTGGTTATGGGTTGGCTGGTATACCTCAACGATCTGCTTGCCTTGCGAAAGTCTATGACCGAAGACCAGATCGAGATGTGCGCCATTGAGATCACCGAAACGTTCTACTCCCTCAAGATGAGCGACCTCGCCTACCTGTTCCGAAGGATAATTTCAGGGCAGTATGGCGAGTTTTATGAGAGCCTTACCATCTCCAAGGTGCTTACGTTCTTCAGGGAATATTTTGATGAACGCTGCAAACATGCCGCCCAGCAGTCGATGCGCGAACACGCCGATTTCTCAAGCCAGGACACCTTCAATTATTCGCAGAATTTAAGGAGGGTCTGGAATAGGGAAAGCGAGAAGAGTTGACAGTGATCAGTTTTTAGTTTTCAGTCGCAGTCACAGTTTGCAACAACGTCCTGTCATTTCGACCGAAGTGAAACGGAGTGGAGAAATCTCAGAACGATTATTGGAATATGAAGAGATTCTTCGACTACGCTGCGCTGCGCTCAGAATGACAAAACGGTGCAGACAGCATGAGTAAGCCAATTGAGTAAAGCTAACGGCCTTAAACTCCGTGCCTTTTTGGTGCTGCCTGTGGCAAGACAAAAGAAAAAGTTCTTTGACATATTGTAAAAATCAACTATTCCCGCATGGGAAAATTAAAACCTCTACGGTTCCTCAATATCCGCTTTTGCGGTACATTCATCGAATTTAATACTACTGTAATCTAATTCTGTAGGCTGATCACTTAAAAATAAATAGCTTTACATCTAATTATCAGAATACCAAACCAATATTTCGACTCAAACCTAAATCCAACCAGTATGGCATTACTATCAAGAACCCAGATTCAAAAAGTTGTCTTTAAGAGCCTTACGGCCATAGCCGACCTGCCAAATGATCCCGAAAAAGCAGACTTTACCGCTTTTACCAACGACCAGAAACACATTTTCCTTTCTACCCTGAAAGGACAGATAAACTCACTGCCTTACTATATGAATGATGGCAGCACCAGTTACCTGGCCTATTATAACATTAACCTTGCACCCGATTCTACCGACGACTGGCCTACTGTAGGCGACTGCATTGACTGGATAAAAGAGAACCAAAAAGTTGTTTACCTTTAAAAACCTGCTGCCATGAAACACCTTTTCCTCATCCTTCTTGCCTTTATTACTCCAGCAACATTGTTAGCGCAAACCGATGTTGTAACGCCAACAAAAGTTCAGCTTCTGAAAAGCACACTGGACAAAGGCATACTGTCTATTGACGTTGAGCTTGATATCGCCAAAGACGACAGCTTTGACTATGACCACTGGATCAAACATCCCGAAGACAAACCCAAAGTATCGATACAGTATGGCGACCAGAAATCAGATTGCCCGCTGAAGGTTCAGCCCTATGCATCGGCAAAAAAATCGATCGGGTTTGAAGTAAGCGGCTTTACAGTAGCTACACTGGAGCGGTTTTTAAACCGTGACCACGACAACCAGATCAAACTGCTTATAGAAAACGATGTGAGGGTACATATTTTTCCCGACACCACAGGCTCCCGCTTTGTAGTTATAACAGCCGACGTATTAAACAAAATGATAAACGACCAGCTGACCATTACCGAAGATGACCGCAGCGGATTCCTGACCTCACTCAACAACTTTTATTACTATCAGAATAAGGTCGACTTTGGGGTGCAGCCCTCTCAGGATACGGTAAACACAAGCTATATCCTTTCACTGAAACTGCAAAACGCATACAACAGGAAAAACTTCCTGAAATGCGACGAGTCAGAAAAAAGACGCCCGGTTTACTGGAGTTTGGACACACGACTTAGCACCGACTTTAAAGACTCGCTGAACTACATTAAATTTTATCCCGTGAACTTTTTATGGGAGAATTATACCGGAAAGCTTCCGCACCAGTACAGCGTGAAGCTTGGGCATGAATCGAGTCAGGATTTCGTAAGCAAAAGAGCGACCATAGACGCATCGTTTATCATGATTGCTCCCAACCTGATAAACCTTACCACGGCACAGTCTGACAGGCTGCGACTGAAACCGGTAATCACCGCGGGTATCAAAGGCTATTATGACTACTCGAACGACATGGATGCTTTTGCCTCAGGCCAGCCCCACGTAGACGGTTACTATTATGTCCCCGTGTTTAATAATTATGCCATCATCTTCGAAGGAACTGCCTTTTATGACATGAGCACCGAGCGCAACCCCGACAACAAAGTACAGGGCAATTATTCCATTACGCTGGGCGCAGAAATCCCAAAAACAGGCTTCAAGGCCATGTTTAAGTACGTAGACGGCAAAAGCGACATCAACCTCAAAGAAGGCTCCATTATCTCGATAGGCCTTTTAATGGATTTTTTCCAGGAGAAGAAGTAAGCGCCTTGCGGTTTTAGGGTTTAAAGTTTAGGGTTGTCACGGATGCTGCCAATGGTTCTGTCATTCTGAACGGAATGCAATGAAGTGAAGAATCTCAGTTAATTGAACGCGGATAACTCGGATTTATGCGGATAACCGCGGATTTTCTCCACCGTGATGTCATTGCGAGGAGGAACGACGTGGCAATCTTACAGCTTTATTTGTCATTCTGACGAAGGAAGAATTTCATAAGTTTACTCCAATACTAATATCGCAGAAAATGACGTTAAACTGTTATTAATCAATTTCAAATTCTAAAATGTTATTAGTACATTTGTCATTGATTAAAATAAATTTCCTACATTTCACTAATTTTTAAAATGTGGAGATGCAGGTATTAAAATTAATTAGCATACAAGGATTTGCTGAAGGAGGGAGCTCACGGCCATTATTAATAACTGCAAAAACAGAAGACGGAAAAGCTAAGCAATATGTGATGAAGCTTTTTAAATCAGACTACATAGAGCAAAACTATAGTGTAGCTAAAGAAATCTTCATAAGTGAATTAGCAAAAGAATTTTCACTAATTGCACCTGATTACGCTCTGATAAAAGTTGAAGAGGAGGAATTATTACCTTATTTTTCACCTGATGAAATCAAAGCTTTTGATAAAGGGTATAAGTTTTGCAGTGAGTTTATGGAACAATATACACCTGTAGTTAATTCATTAGTTTCATTACAATTTATTAAGCAATATGATATAGAAAATTTATTTTGTTTTGATAATTTGATTTTTAATCTAGACCGAGGAGGATTTAGAAATAAACCAAATTTATTATTAAATGATGAGGATATAGTATTAATCGACCATGAACAGACTTTGCCTTTTATAAGTAACCTATATATTCGTGAAGACATAAACTTTTTTACATACACTAAAAATTATCAACATCAGCTTCATATAGCTTCTCATCATTTAAAGTCACTCAGACATAAAAGCAATTTATTCACTGAATTTTTTGAATCATTAAGATTTTTGAATATTGAAAAATTTAATGCTTTGTTTGATGAACTTGACGAATTTGGCATTATATATGGAAAAAGAGAAAAAATATTTGCTTATTTAAATTGGGCAAAAACAAATGGAAGCTTTTTAAATACACATTTATTTAGCATTATAAAATGAAAACAAATTTTTATAAATACAGCATATTAAAATACTCTCATTCACCATTTTTGGATGAGAGTATCAATATTGGTTTGCTTATATATTTCAATAACAATTCTAAATTTTCATTTTATTACTCAAAAAATCTTAGCAGAATTAAATGTATATATAATAATGTCCCTGAGAAAGTTGTTAAAGAATATTTAAAACATATTGATAAAAGATTAAAATCTTTTGATATAAGAAATGATATTTTTCAATCAATTGAAATTGACAATTTAAATGATTTTTTAACAAAATACATCTTACCTAAAGACGGGTATTTGCTTCGATTTAGTGAATGCAAAACGAATTCACAATATGATTTTGAAAATGATTTTATCGAAGAAACATTACTAAAAAATCATTTTATAGATGATCTTAAACTAAATTCAAATCTTCCGAAAGAACCTGAATTAGCAGAAAAATTTTTTAAAAACATTAAAAGTTTAGATTTAAATGAAATTAATAGATCTCAAAAAAGATTCTATAAAGATTTCATCCTAAAGAATGACACTGGCAATGAATTTAAATTTGATTATGCTTGGCAAAATGGAACTCTTAATCTGGTAAAACCTATTAGTTTTGATTTGAAAGAATCAAAAAGCATTGCAGATAAGGCCTATAGAAATCTTGGACAATTCATTGACTTAGAAAATGAAGCGGAGAAAAAAAATTTACGATATGATCTGATTCTCGGCAAGCCTTCTTCTAAATCTCTCTTTAAAGAATATGACCATGCGGTTCATCTTTTAGAAAAAATCAAGCATGCATCATTAATAGAAGAAGATAAAATTCAACAATATTCATTAAAAGCGATTAAAGCTATTACTGAAGATATAGAATGAAAAGCCTCACTAACCTGAGGCTTTTTCTTTCCCTAATATTTCCCATCACCCCATCAAAATGAACGAAGCACTCCCCAAGAAAGCTTTGCATTTAAAAAAACCCACCCGCAAAGGCGTTAAGCCCCAGTACCGCGACGACTATCCCGCACAGGCGCATAAGCTATGCCTGTTGGGTGTGCAGGACCGTGATTTGGCGGCTTTCTTTGGCGTATGCCGCAAGACCATCCTCAACTGGAAAACCACTTACCCCGACTTTGCCGATGCCATTACCCGTGGCAAAAAATCGGCGGATATGGAGGTGGCGGCGAGCTTGTATCAGGCAACGCTGGACAGGGTGATCACAACAAAACAGGCCATAAAATGCAAGGAGATCTATTATGACGATAACGGCAAACGCGTAGAGAAGGAACGCGTGGAGATCGTGGAAGTGGAAAAACACATTCCGGCCGACTTCCGCAGCCAGCAGTTCTGGCTCAAGAACCGCAACCCCAAGCTGTGGAGCGACAAATATTCCGAGGATGACGACGAAGGCCCTAAAGCCGTCACCCTGAACCTGGGCTCCGGCCTCGACCCTTATGAAACTGCTGATTAAGCAGGAACACGCCATCCATTTCCTGAAAGACAACGTAACCGAAGAGGTGCTTTACGGCGGTGCTGCTGGTGGCGGCAAGAGTGCTTTGGGCTGCCTTTGGCTTATGGAAATGTGCCAGAAATACCCCGGTACGCGCTGGCTTATGGGCAGAAGCAAGCTGAAAACCCTAAAGGAAACCACGCTCAACACCTTCTTTGAGTTGGCAACCCTTCTGAAACTGGGCGGACAGTTCAATTATAAGTCGGCGGAGCATATCATTTACTGGAAAAATGGTAGCGAGATCATATTGAAAGACCTGTTCCTCTACCCTTCTGACCCGAATTTTGACAGTCTTGGATCACTGGAAATCACCGGGGCTTTCATCGACGAATGCAGCCAGGTGGCCTATCCCGCATGGCAGATCGTGAAATCGAGGATACGCTATAAACTCAACGAGTACAACCTCATCCCCAAGATGCTGGGCAGCTGCAACCCCGCTAAGAACTGGACGTACAAGGAATTCTATAAAACTACCAGAGAGGGTCGGTTACTACCTTACCGTAAGTTTATCCAATCCTTGCCAACGGACAATCCGCACCTCCACCCGAGTTATCTGCAATCGTTACTACGGCTCGACAAGAACAGCCGTGAGCGTTTGTACTTCGGCAACTGGGAGTACGACGACGATCCCGCCACGCTCATAGACCACGACAGCATCGCCGACTATTTCTCGCCAGCCCACCTTTCGCCGCATGGCGTAAAATACATGACCATAGACGTTGCCCGAAAGGGTAAGGACAAAACGGTATTCCGTATCTGGCATGGGTGGGTATGCATAAAACGGGAGGCTATCGCGAAGAGCGGACTAGATGTGGTCGTAGGCCGTGCGCGGATTTTACAGGCCAAACACGGCATTGCACTCTCCAACATCATTGCCGACGAGGACGGTGTGGGTGGCGGTGTGGTCGACTTCCTGAAATGCAAGGGATTCGTAAACAACGCGTCGCCCCTCGAAATGCGAGAGGGCTCGAACTACGTGAAACCCAACTTCGACAATCTGAAAAGCCAGTGTTCCATAAAAATGGCCGAAATGATTACCAACCGACTCACAGGCGAACTCTGCGATGACGACCTCGTGCGCCAGACCACCACCGAAGAAATGGAACAGGTAAAGCTCAAAGACATTGACAAGGACGGCCGCAAGGGCATCATCGCCAAAGACCGCATCAAGGAACTCATCAGCCGCTCCCCCGACGAATGGGACAGCATCATGATGCGGTATTGGTTTGCACTGAGGAAGGATTATAGTGCGAGGGTGAGGGTGGGGTAGTTTACAGTCGCAGTTTTCAGTATTGGAACGCACGCCCGAGTGAAGCTAACGGCATTAAACTCCGTGGCGTTAAGCAAATCGGAGCTTGAGGCGTTAAGAAGCATCCGCTGTCTGAGCGAAGCGAGTTCGGATGGTTTAGCGGAAAGATTCGATTTGTAGCCTAAGGAGTTCAGCCGTGCCTTTTTGTTTCTTTTGTGGCAAGACAAAAGAAAAGGAATTAGAGATTTCTCCACTCCGCTACGCTACGGTCGAAATGACAGACGACGCAGAACAAATAACCGCATCAACAAATCAACTTTTCATGAAAAACATCACCCTAAAACACTACACCCGCCTGCGGGATACACTACAATACGACCTCATCCTGGAACACCTAAAACCCGTTAATACCTTTGGCGGAAAGCAAATGAACAGCCATACCATGCCTTATGCCAATGTAAAATACTGCATCAGGCTGCTGCCAAAGATATCCGACTGGAATGGCGTGCAGCAACTCTTCGAAATATGCTTTGATGTCGACGAAAAAGCTTTTTGGAAAGCCCCTGTTACCGAGTTCTTCGCGGCACGTAAGTTTGTTGTAGCAGAATTTGGGCGCATTATCGCAACCGAAAACAAGCTACTTGCCACGATGAGTACTGATAGCCACCTCTGGCAGATGGCAGGTGCCGATAAGCTCAAGCCTTACAGCGACACGCTTCCGCTATTGCAGTTGGGAAAGCTATTTGGGCACTACCCTTTCGACCTTGGCCGTAAACCTTATGGCGAAATCTTCAGCCTATTGGCACAAACCAAAGCACAGAATGATGTGGAGGAGGAATATCGTAAAATTAGTAGGCAGTAGCAATGGTCAGTTTTCAGTATTGGGACGTTACTGTCATTTCGACCGCAGCGTAGCGAAGTGGAGAAATCTCATCTAATTATAATAAATCAATAGAGTGCGGATTTTACCCTCCCAAACAATGCCCCGGCCCTTTCTTAAGTTTTGGATAGGTCTTGTCGATGTTGTAAAGCATTAAATGAGAAGTCTCCTTTACCATACGAATGGTATCACCCTCTATGGAGAGAACTTTAAATTTGCGCTTGTTTACCATTAGTACTTTTTCGTCAGGATCGTAACTCCACAGGAATGGTTCCTTGCTTTCAGAGCCATCATCATTTATAAGCGGCATTTCTGAACCGGTTATATGAAAATTCATATAAGAACCATCCTCATAAAACCTTAAATAAACACTAGGCCATTTATCAATTTCATCTGTTAATGCATCGCCTTCATGATCGACCCACTTCCCTTCAATAAGTTTCTTCTCAAAGTCAGATTGCCTGTTGCAGGAAAACAGGACAATGGCGAGCAGTAAAAGCAGGAAGTGTCTTTTCATAGCGATGGGTTGGAAAAAGTAAATCTACAAATTTTTCTGACATACCTACCCAATTGAACGCGGATGACGCGGATTGGGCGGATAACCGCGGATTTTCTCAGTTTCTATCATTGCGAGGAGGAACGACGTGGCACCCGAGGCTGAAAGCCGAACAGACGAAGTAATCTTTTATTCGGCATGAGTGAAGCTGTTCCCCTCTTGAGAGTAAGATGTGCTACAAACATTCGTTTTACTCCACCACAACAACCTCTTTGCCGTTATACACCTGTATCCCGTTATTAGAGGTAAGGAAAATCAATCGGTTATCAGAAGTAAATTCCATTTTTATGACAGCCATTTGTGCGCCAATGGCAAGGTTTTCACGGCTGTAAAACAGTTCAGGAGAAAAGACCTTTTCCAGTTCGGTTATCTTGCTTTCGTGAGAAACAGCAGCACGATAAATGCCATTTTGTGTAGCGAAGTAGAGTTTTTGTTCTTTTGTACTGAAAGCGCCAGGGCCTATGAAAAGATTGCCTTTTTCTTCTTTTTCGTTATAATCACCTGTGTTGAAAATAGAGACCGCCTTGCCGTTTACTATCTTATAAATTTCTCCAAAATTCATAAAATGCTGTAGACCGGATGTTATAAAAACATTCTTTTTGTCGTCTTCAAAAACCGATTGTAAATAAAGTGACCCATAGCTTTCAAAAAGATCCGGTTCAAGCTCTTTTTCTTTTTTGGCATCAAAAACGTTGAGCATCGTTCCGAATTCACCAAAGCTATTTCCCATCCATATCCTGTCATTGCTATCTGTAAAAGCAATGCGCGGAAGCATAAAATTGTACTTAGCCGGTCTTAAATAAGTAAAAAATAAAAACTTTTTAATCGTAGAAACAGTCATCCCGGTAGGGATAATCTTGAATTCATTCCAAAATTTATCCTTTACCGGATCATAAACCGCATAAGGAACAGCCAGAAACATCTTGTTTTGTGAATTAAAAAAGATGTTATGCACCTGTAACTTCTTCTTTAGCTGCAAATAACAGTCTAATGAAAAGTCGTTATTGAGTTTTGCAATTCTGCCATCTTTTGTACCGATGTGAATAACGTTGTTCCTGTCTTTTGCAATAGCAGAATACATAGTATCCTGAGCTTCATGGAGTTTTTTAAGCGAATGGATGTCCCAAACGGAAATTTTGCCCTTATCGGCAATTGCATAAACACGGTCATTGGCAATGACCATATCGTTATACTGAGTTTTAATGGTATCTGCCTGTGAGTATCCGGAAGCAGATAGCAGCATAAGCAACAGTAGAGAAAAATATTTCATAGCGATGGGTTGGGATAAAGTAAATCTACAAATTTTTCTGAAATCCAATTTAGTATGGAACGCGAATGACGCGGATCTCGGCGTATAAACGCAGATTTTCCAAACATCATGAGTAAGCCATACGAGTGAAGCTCCAAATAAACAAATCCACGAATTAAACAAATCAACAACAAAATGAAAGACATAGTACGCATACTCGAGGCGATAGCCCTCGACAACAACCTGATTTATCACTACGGCAAGAAAGCCGCGCTGAACCTCCTTGACGGGTCGGCGGAAGCAGAGACGACGTATCTGCTGCACGAATTTACCAACCGCAAAAGCGAATACAACGACAGCGGTACGCTTATTATCGCTGCCAATTATGAGGGCAAGTTCTTCCTCGTCAAGCAGAGCGATTTTGGAGAAAATTACTTTGCCGAAGCAGGCGATGTAGAAACCTCCAAATATACCCGCCATATCGAACCGCTGCTTTCGGTATTCAAAAGTATTGGCAACAGCCTTGCATGCACCGGCATTGAAGTGAACCAGTGGGACAACATCGACGTTACTGATGCGCTCGATGCCAACATGGACGGCCTATTGTGCACCTATAAACTTCGCATACCGGCCAATTATGAGTAACACAACCCAAATACTGTCTGCCGAATTTGAAGCGCTTAAAAACGAGCTTATCGGCAGGTATGATGAAATCGGCATGCGGGCATCGGGGCAATGGGCAGAGAGCTTGTCGGTTGAGCTGGGTGAAAACAGTGCCGGAATCCTTCAGGAAAGCTATGGTGACCAGCTGGAATTTGGGCGAAAGCCCGGCAAGCAACCCCCCAGTGAAGTGATTGAGCAATGGCTTATCGCCAAAGGCATCGCGGCACGATTGGAAAAAGACATTTCCGTAAGCAGCCTGGCGTTCCTCATTGCCCGCAAGATAGGCCGTGAAGGCTGGAACCGCAGCGAACATGGTGGCACGCAGCTCATCAGCAGTGTGGTTACGCCACAGCGCATCCAGGCCATCATCGACAAAATCGGCGAAAGCCAGCTAAACGAATTCACCACCAAGATTTCTGATTACCTCAACACCCTGTCCGCATGATAAAATTTGTAACCGATATAGACAAGGATAAGCTGCGCATGGCCTACAACAACGACATACTTCGCTTTTACAGCGATGCGCCTACCCCTGCACAGTATGCCGACATTACCCTTAGCGAGGAAGGCTCCATATTACCCGATACCCTTGAGCCCCGGGAATACTTTAGCTTGAGGCTGTACCCCAATCCCCAGGGGCAGTTTTATGTGAATCTCCAACCCTATATAGCCGCAACGCTAAACACTACTAATTTTGAAGATAAGCTGCAGCCCTCTCCCGAAGCCGGAAGCCCCGATTCTTTTACTTACGATTATAGCAGCGGCACAGTACTCCCAGGCAAGCTGGATGTAAAGATCACGCACGTTGGCGGGTCGGTAACCACAAACACTTCGGCACTCACATGGCTGGCCGGTGCACAGCAATATGGCGAATACAGCCGCTATGCCAAAAACACCCCCCTGCTGCTTTCGCCTTCGCGAAAGGACAACGCCTCCGAATGGCCTTTAAAGTACTGGCAGGGCTACCCTTTCGATTTTTCATTTTACCTGCCCTACAGCAGGTTTGCCCTACTCAGGACTATATCCATTAAAAACGAGACCAACGGAATCAGTCAAACCTTTAGCCAGAAGGGAAGCATTAACCGTTTAGTATTTTCTGACGGGCGTACCGATGAGACCCTCGAAACCGTATTGCCATTAGCCGAAGGCATGAACAAACTGAAGTTCGGTTTTACCCAGCCTAAATGGGCTTATGTAGAGAAAGTACCCTACAAATGCGGAGTATACCTGAAATGGCTCAACGCACTGGGCGGATACAGCTACTGGCTGTTTGAAGACACCTATGCCATAGACCGCAGCACTAAATCACTCGGTGAGATGGACAGCGACAATAACAATATCGAGAACGGTTTTGGACGCAGTATTTCGCTCGGCAAGCAGAGTCAGGACACCCTAAAGATCATTGCCGAACTGCTCTCTGAAGACGACCGCCGTATTGTGGAAGGCATCCTCGACAGCCCGAAGATCTACCTGTTTACAGGGCAGCCTTTTGCCCGCAACAGTATGCGGGACTGGATTGAAGTAACCCTCAAAACATCTAATGCCCGCCTTCGAAATCCGAAACAACCGCTCATCAACTTCGCATTTGAGATTGAGCTGCCGGAGAGGTATACGGTGAGGTTGTAGGGTTGCGGGTTGCAAAATAATTTATATCCTAATCACTTACAAAGGGCTATAACATATCATCTTTTCCATTATTTTACTAAATCTGTAAAAAAAAATGTACTTTTG
The DNA here is from genome assembly GCF_054457175.1 of Flavobacterium hauense. Taxonomy (NCBI): domain Bacteria; kingdom Pseudomonadati; phylum Bacteroidota; class Flavobacteriia; order Flavobacteriales; family Flavobacteriaceae; genus Flavobacterium; species Flavobacterium hauense. The sequence goes on along the minus strand of NZ_JBTKVX010000005.1, from coordinate 65,349 downwards.
TACTATATTTCAAAATAATACATTTTATGGCATACTCAGTAATTGATATATCAAATAAAATTATTGCGAATACGGAAGCTGAACAAGGAGAATTAATATCTAATTTAAAACTTCAAAAGTTACTCTATTATTTGAATGGTTTTTTTATGGCAGCTTTTGATAAAAAGCTGTTTGGAAACCCTATCGAAGCTTGGCAATATGGCCCAGTTGTCAGAGAAGCATATTTTCATTTTAAAGATTTTGGTTCAGGTGCAATTTCTACTCCAGAAAAGGTTGAGATAATTACAATGTCTAAAGAAGACGAGGCTTTATTTTCGGAAGTAATGGAAGAATATGGTCAATTTTCTGCTATCAAGCTAATGAATATGACACATGAGGAACTACCATGGCAGAAGACATTTAATGAAAATCCACAAGGGGAAATTCCCGATGCTTTGATATTAGAATACTTTAAAACTCAAATCATTGAGTAATGCCCAGCAAAAAAGTAAAAAAGAAAAACGCTGAAAAAAATAAAATTCAAGTTCCGAACCCAAATTCAGCGGAAACAGATTATCCCGTTTTCTGCTTTAAGCATCTCTCTTCAAAGCCTGACAAAGATTACAAATTTTATGCGGATTTTATTGAACGATTGAAAATGTTGTGCAGTGCTTCCTGGAAAACTATTGAAATTGCAGATAGACATGGCATTGGAACAGAAAAAATGCCTATTGAAAAAATAAAGGTAGCGTTGCCTCCATTTATAACTCCAGACGTGAAGCATTTAAGTGTTTTTCGTGCTAATGGAGATAACCGTCCATTTCTTGGCATTAGAAACAGAAATTTGTTTCATGTAATATTTTTAGAAGAAAAATTTGGCGATATATACGACCACTAAAAGTAATAGTTCATACCTGCCTCTGTTGCTTTTTCAGCAAGAGTGAAGCTAACGACCTTAAACTCCGTGGCGTGAAGCAAATCGGAACTTGAGGCGTTAAAAAAGATTTTCTGTTTGAGCGATAGCGAGTTTAAATCTTTTAGCCGAAAGATTCGATTTGTAGCCTAAGGAGTTCAGCCGTGCCTTTTTGTTTCTTTTGTGGCAAGACAAAAGAAAAGAAGAACCACCCATTCGCCGCGGCACAACACCCCTCCACACGAGCAGAGCGAATTGGCGAAGCAAAGAAGGGGAAACCTACTCAAGCCTTAAACTTTGCAACTCTGTCCCTTTGAAGCTTTGCAACTTAGACTCTAAATATTTCAGCAAATCTAAAATGAATGCTCCTCTATATCAATAAACAGCTTGTTGACCTTGACAGCAACCAGGCCATTGCCCAGACCAAGCAGGTAAACGACCTGAACAGCCTTGAGAACCGGCAGACGAATTATACCAATAAGTTTAAACTCCCAAAAACAGCCAATAACCTCCGTATTATGGGGTTTCTGACCCTTGCGGGAAACAATTCGGATATTCCGTACCAAAAGAATGAATGCAGCCTGTACAGCGACAATGGTGAATGCTTTGTATACAACGGCTGGGCAGTGATTACCGATGGTGGCGACAGTTTTGATGCTGTAATTTATGACGGCATCATAGACCTCTACAAAGCTATTGAGAATAAAAGCCTCTCTTCACTGATACTAAAAGAAATAGAACACATAAAAGACCTTGATGGTGTAGCCAATACCTGGAACAGGACTCATGAATCTTACGGCAAATGCCGCTATATACTGGCCGATTATAACGGCAAGACGGGCTACGCGCCTTCCTTATTAGGCATCCCGAAAAGGATAGGCATTGATTACCTGGTACCGTCGGTTAATGTGGCGTGGCTTTGGGACAGGATATTCAGCACCTATGGGGTAGAATACAGCGGGTCGGTTTTCCATACGCAACAATTCAAAAACCTGTGGATGACCTATCCCAAAGGACTCATAACCCAGGATGAGGGAACCGAAATAGTGAACCTCACCTCATTTACTGCTGCCAACACCTTTTATGGCGAACCGCCTTTTGATTACTACTGGCGTACCTATCTTTTTAAATTTGCGCCCGAAAACACAGATTATCAGCAGTATTTTGATCTTATAGGCGGTTATTCCTTTAAGGCTAAAGAAGCAGGGCATTACAAGCTGAGTATTAAGTGCAACATGAAGACTAAGGACAGCGTGCGCATCTTTATTAGTAAAAACATATCTACTACCAGCAGCCCTGCCCTCGATACAGTTATTGAGCATAAGGTGATCACATCTGATTTGGCCAAAAGCACCGATTTTGAAGGCGAAGGCATAGTAAAGCTCAACGCCAACGAAAGCATTAGCCTGCTCATGCGTCACCGGGATGGTGTGGTACATGCCATACGATTCAACAATAACGACTCGGACATTGATATTACGCTTACAAAAGTAAATCCTGCCGAAATACAATTTACCGAAGCCTTTGAGGGATTCCCTATAAGGGAATTCCTCTCGGAGGTACTGCACCGTTTTGGGCTCACACTGTTCAGGGATAAATATGCCAACCGTTATGAATTCCTGACCATGCAGGAAATACTTCAGTCGCCCGATGCGGTAGACCTCAGCATAAAATTTGCCGAAAAGGCATCAGAGAATTACATCTATGGCAGCTATGCGCAGAACAACTGGTTCCGATACGCATACAACGACAAAGAAAACACCCATAACGATGGTCACATATCCGTTCGCAATCTTAATCTGCCGGAAGGCAGGGATGTCATAAAATCGAAGATATACAGTCCACAGAAAGAGAAGTCATCCTATCTCGGAAAAACATCAAATGTATACAAGCTTTGGGAAAAAGAAATTGACGATGGCCCTGACGATGCGCCAACCGTTCAGTACAAACCGCTCGACAACCGCTTTTATTTTCTGCGTTCCGAATTTGTAGACGACACCATAAGGCTGCGTTTTCTAGCTACGCAGGAAAGCCGCATGCAAGGATCCTACTGGCAAGAAAACTTCTGGAAACTCTCTTTTGAAGACATTGTTGCCGACTACTACAGCTCCGTAAGCTATCTCCTCAACAAGTCGCAGGTGGTAACTGCCTCACTGCTGTTAACTGACAGGGATATTGCCAATTTTGACTTCAGGAAACTGTATTACATCGAGCAGTTGGGCGGCTATTTTTTAATGAACAAAATAAGCAGCTACGTGCCGGGAAAACCGGTTAAATGTGAGTTGGTTCGCATAAGCGCCTATAGCCCTGACACCATTGCAAGACCAACGATTACCATTACTAAAGTAGTTACCAACAACCATCATGTTGATGTTACTTTTACCACAGAGGGCAGTCCGCAGGCAATGGCACTTAATATTTCCAGAATTAGCGGAGAACCCATGCCAGGACGTGTGACAGACCCATCGTCGACAAGGGTAACCCACGTCATTGCGACAACAGGTTCCTACAACATCTCTCTTACCGCCGATGGCTACACCACGCCTACCGTACAGGTTAATATTCCCAGCTACAGTTCAACAATACTGCCATGATACAGCAAATACACACCGTAACCCCCGAAATTGACTTTGGCTTTGGCCAAACCGTAAAGAGAGAAGGCGCAGGTGTACCGGTTACCATCTGGCTTGCCACCATCTATAACCGCGATGCCTACAGTTTTAGCCTTTCGGCACCGGGCAGCATCACTAAGTTATCTGACTATGAATATACCGTGATCCATACTACTCCCGGCGTATACAGCCCCGTGCTGACGGTGACCCACAAGGCCACCGGATTAAGACTTGTAAGCAATACTTTAAACCTCACCATTAACTAATGCCAAAGAACATTGTAATAGCAAAACTGGACATAGACACGCAGTCGCTCACGGAGAGCATTCAAAAAACCGAAAAAGACATTGAGAAGCTGATTGAAAAGCAGGATAAGCTCTCAAAAAAGGGCAAAGAAAACTCGGATAAGTTCAAAGAGAATGCTGTTGAACTCAACATCCTTTCAGGTCAGCACGAGATGCTATCTAAAACGCTGACAGCCTCAGAGGCAACCTTTAACGACTACAAGCAGCAGATAACCGACTCTTTTCAGCAGATCAACCTTTTTAATGGCGGGCTTAGCGGATTCATAAGCCGTGCGCAGGAAGCAGGTGGTGTAGGCTCATTGATGAAAGACTCCTTTGCAGGAATGACCGACGGCATAAAAGGAATGGGCAAAGCCATGATGTCAAACCCCATAGGCCTGATTGTCGCTGCCGTGCAGGCTGTAATAGGTGTTTTTAAGGACTTTACTCCCATAGTAGAGACCGTAGAGCAGGCCATGGCAGCCGTTAGTGCCATAGTGCAGAGTGTTACCAATGCTTTTATAGGACTGTTTACCGGAGATGCAGGTAGTTTCTTCAGTAGCATCACTACCGGAGCTGCTCAAGCAGCAGGTGCCGCAATAGAGCTTAAAAAAGCACAGCAGGAACTTAATAAGGAAATAGAGCTCCAGGAAATAAAAAATCAGGAGGCCGCCACCAGTATAGATAACCTGATGGAAAAGGTGCATGACCAGACCAAATCAGAAAAAGAGAGAATAACCGAACTGGAAAAGGCAACCGCTATTGAAACGGAGAACTACAACCAACGCAAAAAACAGGCCGAGGACCTGTACAACCAGACAGTACAGCAAATAGCCGTTGGTAAAAACCTTACCCAACAAGAACTTCAAGACCTCTCTGTAAAAGGTGCTGCCTATGCATCCGAGCTCGCAAAACGCAAGAACATAAGTGAAGAAGAACTCAAAACACTCAAAAATGCACAAATAGAGCGCTCAAAAATATACGATGAAGAAAAGGGCATTATCCAAAAGCACAATCAGGAGCTGGAAAAAATCAATCAGGATGCTGAGGCAAAACGCGATGCCGCTGAACAAAAAAGAGTAAAGCAAAGGCAGGATGCCATTGAAGGCCAGCGGATAGAACTTGACATTTATATAGCCCAACACGGTACAAAGCTAAAGACGATGGAGGAAGAGCTGGATTATGTCGAGTATATTGCTTCCGAAAGAAAGAGGATAGCCCAAAACGAATACAATGCCTCTGCTAAAACAGAAACCGACAGGAAAAGGCTAAAACTGAAAACCCTAAACATTGAAAACGAACAGATGGCCGAAACTGCAAAAGCAACTGTTAAAAATGCAGAGGCGGTATTAGAAGCCGAAAGAAAAAAGAACCAGTCGGTTTTAAAGGAGGGTGTTGCTTTGACTGAAGAAGTGGTAACAGGAGAAAAATCCCGACTTGATGCCCTGCTTAAAGCCAATATAGATTATCTGGAGAAAAAAAAGACTGCAGGAGTACTGAGCGAGCAGGAATTTCAGGATCAGGTAAATGACCTACAGACAAAAAACAACGACACCAGATTACAGCTCGACGAACAGCTACGAAACGACCAAAAAGCCGAAATAGCAAAACAAATTGAGGAAAAAGCCACCGCTTATGAAAATGATATGGCTGCTGCCGAAGGAAATTATCAGCAACAGCTGCAAATAGAAAACCAACGCCATATAGATGAAGGCCTGAGGCTAAAAGCCCTACTGGATAATAAACTCATTTCTGAACAGGAATATAATGCACTCTCGGAAGCCGAAAACGCAACAACAGAAAAAAACAAAGCGGACATTAACAAAGCGGCAACCGATGCCAAACTAAACCTCGCTAACCAGACCTTTGGCAACCTGGCTGCTATAATGGGTAAAGAAAGTGCCGCAGGAAAGGCCATGGCTGTGGCTCAGGCAACTATTGATACGTATAAGTCGGCAACAGCGGCCTACAGCGCGATGACAGCTATACCTATTGTGGGTCCGGCACTGGGTGCTGCTGCAGCAGCAGCGGCCGTAGCAGCAGGTGTTGCCAATGTGAAGAAGATAACATCGACCAAACCGCCAAAAGCTGAAAAAGGAGCGTTGTTCAATATAGGCGGGCAACGGCATAGTGCCGGTGGTACGCTATTTACAGGAGCCGACGGCACGCAGTTTGAAGCTGAGCAGGGTGAACTCATTGGCGTAATGAACCGCAATGCGGCAAGGCATTTTATGGCGTTCAATAATGCGTTCCCGTCAGGTGGGGCATCGGCACCCAATTACTTTGCAGGTGGCGGGATCGTGTCAAGAGAGATTGCACAGCAAAACCTTAATACCGATGAGCTTGCCATGAAAATAGCCGAAGCCAACAGAATGCTGCCTCCTCCGGTGGTAGCCGTTCAGGACATCGTTTCTGAAGGTAACAGCTATGTCCGGGTGAGAGATGCCGCTAACTTCTAAAAACAAAACTCCCCGCTGTGGCGGGGAGCTTAATTATTTTATTTATCGATAAGGCAGGTCATTAGTTTTTTAAGTTTTTCCTTTTGTTTTACAAGAGCGGTTTCATCCATTACCGATATTCCTGTCACAGTTCTTTCCTTAAAGAGATTCATTTGGTCTTCTTCTATTATAAACATCGCGAAATACTCATAACTTTTGGGTTTTTGTACACCTTCCATGATTTTTGCAGACGGAGTGTCAATCGACTTTACATTGTCAAACATAATCATTGCAAAAGTTCCGGTTTGTTTAGTTTGGGAAACTATTCGTAAAGTACAAACATAGGTGTCAGATCCGCCACGACTGATTTTTTTCACAGTTATCCCATCTACAACAGGTGTTGAATAATGCATCTCGCCTTCATTCTTACCTTTTTCGGTTACAATTTCCGGACAATTTAAACCTCCTGATTTTACAGCTTTAGCAGTAGATTTTACAGCAGTTGCATCACGCACTTCCATACGGCCAATTAAACATTTAAAATACTCTTGTAATGTAAGTCCATTTTTTACATCACTCCCATATTTATTTAATTTAACCGATACTATTTTGCTTTCTTGCAAAAGCTTAAGGTCAGCGGGTTTGTATATAGAAACAAGTGCAGTTACCGTAAGGTTTCCATAAGGGTTAGCTGCCGATTTTAATTCCTCATCGGGCATAGATATGGTTGAACCATTAGCAAAAGTAATCTCTAGTCCCCTCCTTACAATACCCGATTGAAATTTCTCACCCGTGGGCTGATTTATATTAAGAAAGAAAAAGTCAGCTCTGGCTGATTTAGATATGGTTGGCTGTATCCCTTCTTCCACAGGTGCTTCATACCATCTGTCGGTAGATTCCTTCATTTCTTTTTCGTAAATCTTGTTACAAAAAAAATCTTTAGGGTAGTTAAGTCCGCCTATAACTTCAAAAGGAAAACTATTGCTATACTTTGTGTCGTAATCAAAATAAAGTTTACCTGTTTCGGCATTTTCTACAAGCATTTTGTACTTTGTATAACGACCTCCACAAATATATGACTCATAAGAGACAACTTTAAATTCTTTGCCTACTAATGCTTTGTAAGCTGTAGATGTCCCTTCTTTTTCGTACACCTTTTTAAGATCGGCATCTTTATAAAAATCCCTGTAACCATACTTTTGCAGCGATTCTTCTTTAGGAAGCACTTTAAGGGTTTTGTCTTTAAGAAGTTCTACATTTTCTCCCGGAAAATTTTGCGCGAATGCGCCCAGACTCATGAACAGAGCCAGCAACATAATGATTTTTTTCATGGCTTGTAAATAATTTAAATGGTTTATAATGCTCCAAATTTATACAAAAAATAGTACTAAAAAAACATCCGCTAAAAAATATTTCTTACAAGCTATTGAATGCTTCCCGACATTAAAACTATCCTGTCAGGCTGGAAGAACTACCTCGACAAGAGCGAAGTAGCCGAAAACAATGCAATACAAAGGGCTGCGGTGTGTGCCGCCTGCCCTCACGCAAAACAGGGTATGCTGCTCGCCTTTATAAAAGACAGCCTTACCGAAATTGAAGGTGTTTACTGTGCCCTGTGCCACTGCCCTCTTAGCGCAAAAGTGCGCTCTACCGATATTTGTCCTGATAACCGATGGAATGACCCGATATGAAACAATAACAAGCTTAGGTGAAGACCTTATAAAACTCATGGGAAAGAGCATCGTTCCCGTGCATATCCTCGACTGGAAGGTGTATTATGAAGCTTACCTGAAACAAACCGAACTGCTCCTGAAAGAATACGGCAAACCCAAAAAGACCTGGGCTGCCGGCATGGTCGCCGATGAATACAACATTAGCGAACGCACCATGTTTAACGTGATATCTTTTATGGAGGGAAGTTAGGCTGCGCTGGTTTAAAGTTTAGGTTCGGAGTTACAATAAACCAAAGCGAAAAATGAACACAGATTTAGAAACGCAAGCCTGATTACTGCGAACTGAACACTGAACAATTTTTAAGGCTTCGCCCAGAAAAGCTCAGGGTTATTGGTCACATAGAAAGTTCGTTTATCACCGCTGTTGTAGGTCATTTCAGAAACGTGCTTTTGGTTTAGTCCATCCAGCGGAACAAGCTCGATATAATCCAAGTGAGGGTGGCTTTTATCCGTCTCGGTATCATAGGTACTTATAGCAGTTGCCTGAATGCGGTACAGGTTTTTAGCCATGTAACCATCAAGATAGTCTTCTTTGGTTCGCTTGTTTTTATGGTTCCAGTTGGCTTCCTTATTCAGCTTAAGCGGCTTACCGGAAATTAGCCTTTCGCGTACTTCTTCCACACTCAGCAGGTTCTTCTTATCGTCCATAACAAAGGCTTCAAAGGTAGGATCCATCCACAGCCATTTGCCCAGTTGATTGCTATACACTATGTTGATTACATGACAGTCGTCGAACTCAAGGTCACGAGGCATGCAGGTAATAAAACGTGACTTAAAGCCCATTGCCAGGTAGCATTCGTTAAGAACGGTAGCCATCATACGGCAGTTAACGCCAAGGCCTTCAGCCTTGCATACTTTTATGATTCCATTGGCATTCTTCACCAACGGATTATCGCCGCCGCCATCGTGGGTGATGGTATTGTGCACCCATCGCATCAGGTTCTTTATCTTAAATACCTCATCACCTTTTCCGGCAACCGAATCAAGGTTGTATTCCTTGCGCAGCTTTTGAAGGTTTGCATCGGTTGAAGGTGTATAGGCAAAGGCAGGGAATTCCCTTGTATCCTGAAGATTGTATGCTTCCCCTTTTTTCAGCAATTCAAGATACGAAGGTTCATATTGCACACGGGTCAACGCCTTCTTGCCATTCAGGTCAATGATGAAATCGTAAGGTTTTCCCTCGGTGGGATGTATGGTTATCTCTTCTTTATCAGTATAAAAAACTACTGTTTTGGCATTGGTGGCGTAGACATCGGGAGAAACATCGGGTGTAATCCTCCATGCATTTTTCTTAAGCTTCCCGTCAATTTTCAGGTTAACAGAATTTGTATTAGCGATAATGGTTTTCATTTCCTGCGCAAAAGAAAGCACAGGGACAAGCAGTAATAGTGCAAATAGTTTTTTCATTTTTGATTGATTGATTGATGATGTCGTAAAAATAGGAAAAAACCTAAGGAATTATCATAATTAATACTAACTAATGAAAGGGTAATTCAACTAATAGCTAATATCTAACAAATTACTTGCAATGTTCTTCACTTCTCTTTGAGAAAAGATAGGTTGAAAGTAAGCTACATAATTTTGAAGTTCATTTAAGGTCAAAACCTTTACATGTTGAAATTCTTCCTTAGGCTTTCGATTAATTAATACAATAAGATTTTTTATAGGAATCTTTTTCTGTCCCCAATGATGTAAATCTAAGGACTTTGAGATTCTTGTATTTAAAATGTTATATAATGCAAAATTTGCTCTTACAATCTGTTCCACTGGAGATCGTAAGCTTAAATTATTCATAGAATCTTCACTCCAATTTTTTGTTTCAATTATAAAAACACCAACGGGAGAAATTAAAAGATGATCTACCTGTATAGATTTTATATAATCTCTTGTTTTTGAATTATAAATTGCAGGATTAAAAGAGCATCTGAAATCATTTATTACAATATAATCATCAGATAACTCCTCAAGTACTTTCAAAACCTTTTGTTCACCTATTGCTCCATAAATTGAACTATTAACTTTGTCAATTACATTTCTCTTTCTTTCAAGCTCAATTAATTCATATTTCCCACTTTCTTTTACTGCCTCATTAAAATGAGATGCTATAAATTGATATCGACTTTTCATCTCGTTAAGTTTATTTTGAGAGGGCTGAACAGAACTAGTGACTTCAAAACTAAAATTAAACTCTCTGAACTTAATTTTTTTCTCAACACTTCTCTTACGAAAATAGTTACAAAACGCCTTAAAAGCATTAGACTGAATAGAAGACAATATTTCAAACCTTTGCTTTAATAAATCAATTTCCAATAGAAGTTCCTGTTCAATGTCTTTTCTTTTTAACTCAATAAAAGCTTCTAATTGTGGCATCTCTATTTCAAGAGAGGCTTCTTCCTTCTCAATTAATCTTGAGTGATTGGAAATAAGCTCTAATCGTAAATTTGAGTAGTCTTTTTGAAATTTAATAACCTCTTTTATTGATTTAAAATCATTTACATTATTATTCACCAAATGAGATTTTACAACTCTTAAAGACCCTATTGTATTGTGAATTATGCACATATAAAATAAAAAATCAAATTAGACGCATCAAATATAACAAAGTTTACTTATAATTAATTGTTGCCGGATTCTGTCATTGCGAATGAAGCGTAGCGGAATGCGACAATCTTTTTGTTAGATTGCTTCGTCGTACCTCCTCGCAATGACAAGAGAAACCGTAAATATCACTGCAAAACCCATTGCAGTAAACACCCAAAAACCCGCCGTACCTTTGTACTGTTAAAACGAACGACCCTCAGCGCTGATTTTACCACGTTTTAATGAGTTTGTTTTGTCATCCTGAACGAATGCAATGCAGTGAAGATCTGAGATTCTTCCTTCGTCAGAATGACAGAGCACCCCACAAGATTTCCGCCAAGATTTATACGTTACCCTACTCCCCTCTCCTTTGGAGAGGGGCCGGGGGTGAGGACACAAATCCACCAAAGATGACAGGAAACATTTATATCTACGGCCAGATAGGCAACTTTGATGGTGTTAAGGGCGTAGAGCTTATTGATGTTGTCGCACAGGTTAAGCATCAGCCCAAAGCCACTGCTTTTAATGTGCACATCAATAGCGAGGGCGGACTCGTAGATGTGGGTTTCGACATCTATCACTACCTCAAATCGCTCGGCAAACCCGTTACCACCATAGGCAGCGGTATCGTAGCCAGCATTGCCACGGTAATCTTCATGGCGGGCAGCAAAAGGCAGATACGCGAAAACACACCGTTCATGATTCACCTTCCTTGGGGCGGCTCGATGGGCACTGCCGATGAACTGGAACTCTTTGCCGACCAGCTTCGCATCATCGAGACAAAGATGATAGGCTTTTACACCAAAGCCCTGAGCATCGAAGAACAGGCCATTATGCCGCTCCTGAAGAACGAAACCTGGCTCACGGGCAAACAACTCTCTGCCCTGGGCTTCACCACCACCTCGCAGCAGGTTAAAGCTGTCGCTAAAGCCTTCATTAAACCACAAACCCCTCTTATGAACGGAACGTTTACCGAGAAAGACAGGCACTGGATGGAAAGCCTGTTTACCAAAGTGCTTGCCAAGTTTAAGCACCACAACATGTTCAACAAAGTAATTCAGGACGCCACAGGCACCGAACTCGACTTCGACGACCTGCCCGATGATGCAGTGATTGAAGTTGGCGCCACCGCCACCATAGACGGCAAACCCGCTGAAGGCGAATACTTACTCCCTGATGGTTTTACTTATGTGTTTACCGCAGGTGAGCTGACCGAGATCATAGAACCCGAAGAAGATGCCGAAGATGCCGCTGCCCTTCGCAGCGAGAACAAAGCCCTTAAAAGGCAGCTTACAGCTATAAAAAGCGAAGTGCTAGCCCTCAAACGACAGGTAACATCAAACTTTAATGTAGACGGTAAAAAGGCTACCTATCGTAAAGCAGGCGAAGGCGACAAGCTTGCAGGAATGAAACAATATTTGAACGCAAAAAACAAAAAATAATGGCTCTTATAAACGCAGATGCACTGACTCTTAATGCCCGTGAGGCCGAAACGGTAAGCGAGGTAATCTTTCAAAGGGTTTTTAATGATTCTGACCTTGCCGAATTCCACGAAATAGAAACGGGTATCGACGTAAAAACCCAAATAGCTTTTGCCGGAAGGCTTGGCCTATTAGGTAAAAAAGCATCAGGCTGTACGCCAAACGAGGCAGGAGGTTTTGAACTGACCGAAAAATTCTGGACTCCGGTACTGGAAGACTTCCGCATCAAACACTGCCAGACTGATATGCCTGCACTATTAAAACTTTTCAGGAAATCACAGCGCATCAACCCGGATTTCTTCGATGCTGTAGGTACGCAGGAGTTTGGCGTAATCATCTCGGCTGTTGAAACAGCCATGTTAGAGAACATGCACCGCAAGATATGGTTTAACGATACGGCTGCCGAAACCATTGCCGATGGCGGGGTATTCAAAAACGGAACCGACCTTGGGTATTTCGATTCGTTCGACGGGCTTTTCAAGCAGATCTACACTGAAGTACCAAGCAATGCTGCTAACAGAGTAACTATTTCGGCGAATGCCGGAAACTCATATGCCAATCAGGCACTGGCCGAAGATGCCGCGCTTGCCATCTTTGAAAAAATGGTTACCACTGCCGATGAGCGACTTGTTTCTGCCGAAGATAACTTTATCCTTGCCACACGCTCCCTTGCCGATAACTACCGTGCTACCCTTCGCAACAAGAACCTGGGTTCCGGTTTTTTAGAAGTGGTTGAAGAAGGCCGCCCTAAACTATACTTTGACGGTATCGAAGTAAAAGTGCGTTACGACTGGGACAGGTACATTAAGACCTATCAGGATAACGGCACCAAATGGAACCTTCCGCACAGGGCTATATTCACGACTAAGAGTAACATCCCTGTAGGTACGCTAAGCGAGGAAGACCTTACCAAACTGGATGTCTTCTACGACAAAACCCTTAAGACAAACATCATGGATGCCGCTTACACCATTGATGCCAAGCATCTGGAAAGTTATATGACGGTGGCGGGGTATTAAAGTTGCTAAGTATCAAAGTCGCATAGTTTTAAAGTCTTACGTATAAACTTTGCCTCTTTGCGACTTTGAAACTCTGTAACTAATTCTTCATCAATCTTTCAATTTAAAAACAAAAACAACATGCCAGTAGATTGCACAGGAACTTTAACCGCAGATATATTATTCGATTGCTCTAACGCACCTGTAGGTGGTATAGAACAGAACGTTATCCTTATCGCCAAAGACGATATAGACGTAGTAAACACTACAACCGATGCCACTAACCGTGTGCTGGTGACTAACCTTCAGCTAAAAGCGGGCAAAACAGGCCACCTTTTGAGTGGTGTGAAACAGAGTAACGGCAAGGCCTGGGAACTCGTGAAAAAGGAAAACGCTCCCGACAAATTCAAACACACTTTTAGCGGAGTCATCTTTAACCCAAGCGCTGCCAACAAACAACAGGCCGATGCTCTTGCCAAGGGCGCTAAATATGTGGTTGTTGTAGAACAGGTTTGGAAAGGCGGCGACAGCAAAGATGCTTTCGAGATCCTTGGATTGACATCAGGCCTTGAGCTTACAACCATGACCAACAGCTCTAAAGAAAACGACAACATGATATTGTTTGAGCTGGCTTCGTCTGACGGGTTTGAGGAAACAACCATGCCTCGCACCCTGCTTGATGTAGATTATGCCGCTACCAAAACGGCCTTTAACAACAAGTTCTTACAGGCCGCAGGATAATGGATTTTACCACCATGGATATTGCCACCGTTACCCGTAGCGTTACGGGTAGCGGTGAGCGTTATCTGGAGCTGTTCTTAAAAGAGTACACCTCCATCTTTAAGGAAAAGGTAAACCCTTCCTGCCCTAAATGTCTAAACAAATACCTGAACCGGTATAAAAACCATTTCAACACCATGTCAAACACCTGCAATTACAGGCTTCACGCCAAATATGAGAACATTCCGCTCGAGTTTGGTTCGCCCATACTCGTAAACAACGGTAACATTACCGATGAATATGCCCAGAAGCTTTTGGAACACAACAATGGGCAGCGTTATTTTTCGCAACTACCCACACCGATTAAAGCCTCGGCTTCAAAACCAAAAAAGACAAAACAAAGACAAGCATTCGCCAAAGATATTCCGAACAATGAAACTGCCGAATGAAGACCCTGCTGATAGATGTATGGAAAAGGCTCACGCCATGGAGCAAGTCGGCAGACGTTTATGCGAATGATACCGACAATGCGTACCCGGAGCGCATGGACAGGCTGATAAACAATAGCGTTACAGCAAAATCCGCAGCAGCGATCATGGTGCAATATCTCATCGGGAAAGGTTACGGACCAGAAAATGACAGCCTTATCATTAACAAAGACAAAAACCTGAAACTAATCGATTTTGCAGATGATGTGGCTGATGACCTTGTAAAACAGCGCGGGGTTTTTATCCATGTAAACTGGAATGCGTTGTATCAGGTGTCTGATTTTAGTGTGATTCCGTATGAATCGTGCCGCATTGGGAAAACCGACAGTAACGATTATGCCGGAAAGATTGCTGTCTGTAAAGAATGGCTCAAGCCAAAGAAGGCAGACATTCAGCTAATAGATATTTTCAACCCCCGTAAAAAAGTGATTGATGCACAGGTAGCAAAAGCTGGCGGATGGGAACATTACAAAGGTCAGGTGCTTTTTGTAAATATGGACACTAAGCTAATATACCCGCTTTCACGAATAGATTCCGTTGCCGAAGACTGCGACAGTGAGGCACAGGCATCGGTTTACAAGAACAGGCTGCTCCGCAAAGGCTTTTTTGGCAATACGCTGGTGGTTACTCGTCCACTCGTTGGCGAAGGCCTTGACGACAAAGCCCTGCTTGATGCCGAAAGCGAAAGGGAACAGTTCCAGAAAGCCATCAAGGACAGCCTTGGTGCCGAAAATACAGGTGGCGTGTTGTGTCTGGAAATGGACTTTGCAGGCGAGAAGCTGGAAGATGCCATACTCATCAAACAGATTGAAAGCAAGATAGACGACAAACTCTTTGATTATACCGAAACCAGCGTTCGCGAAAATATTCTGGTAGCTTTTAATAACCTGCCTTCGGGATTGGTAAAGACCAATGAATCGTCATTGTTTGGTAATTCGGGCGAGGCTATCCGTGAGATGAAGCGCACCTATTGGGAGAACACTACCAAAGAACGTAACCTGCTTACATCGGTCATTAATCAGTTGCTCGCACGTTCACAGGATTTTTCAAGCCTTAGTATTGAACCCCTAAAACTGATTGAATATGCAGCCATTGATAACCCGCAATGATATCGCTAAATACAGGCAGATAAGCAAATCGCCCAACGATGCCAAACTCAAGGAGATGATACTGGATGCCCAGATGCTAGACCTGCAGCCGCTCATTGGCGAAAGCCTCTACAATAAACTCCTGGCATCACCTGAAGATTATAATGATTTACTTGAAGGAGGCGCCTATGAAGTTGATACCATTGATTATACCAATTATGGTTTAAAAATGGTACTCGTCTATTTTGCATATGCAAGACAAATTATGTTCTCATCAGTAAAAGATACGGCCTATTCGGTAGTGGAAAAATTAAATGATAACAGCCGTCCGGCAGATATCTTGTCAAAAAAAACCATTTATACCCTTAACCGCGAAGCAGCTTTTCAGGTTTGGGAAAACGTCAAACAGTATCTTATCAGGACACAGCATCCCGATTTTATCCATTGCCAAAAGACATCTGCAAAAGGCTTAAGATTCAAAAAAATAGTATAGTATGAACTTTATAAATTCGCTAAACGACAAGTACTTTACTCTGAATGGGGTACAATATTTCAGGAATTATGTGTCGGCTGTACATGGCAATAAAATAGAAATCTACAATTGCTACGAACGAAAGGATGTATTGGTGCCTCTCACTCACTTTTCAGAATTTACTATAGATGGATCGGTTTACACATCCGCTTCACTGCTTCAGGCAGCTTTACTTGATGTTATGTACTCAAGGTTAACCACAGGTGATAGTTCATCAATCGATCAAAACAATGTGGGCAGGGTTATAAATGCGGGTAATATTGGTCCCGCAGAGAATATATTCTTCAATGCGGCATCGGATGTAGCTTATAAGCTAAACAATATGGAGGTCGTTATTACTGCCAAACAGACTCCTGTAATTATAACGGCATCACTTTTGGCATCGGCAAACACTTATAATTATGTTGCCAAAAGGTACAAATACTTGTTTAAGCCAGGCAAAGGTAACTGGGGACGGAACGGCACTCCTATAAGTTGGCTCCAGCTAGAGCTTATAACTGTTGAAAACTATCTGATAGATCATTTACTTTCTGAACCAAACGCTATCATAAATAATCTTGGAGAGCTCCCCGATGGTAATTTTGTGACTGCCGCCAATGTATCTTCATGGGATTTTTCAGATAGTGGCGCGGGTGGTGAATCAGGCCTTAAAACGTATTACTTCAGCTATGAAACAAATGATGTATTATATTTTGTACAATTTGTTGGCGTTCCTGGCCTATATGGTTCAGACTACATCGCCCAGTTTACAACAGCAGATTTTGTCTCAAGCACGGACAGCAGGATTACTGAAGTGCCAACGCTTGAAGATATTTTAGAACAAGGGGGGAACACAAATGTATCTCAGCTGATAAACGATGGTGATGGTGCTTCGCCTTATGCTACAATTGCTAACGTAAACGGATTGACAGTAACTATTAATCAGGCTGCTGCCGAATTGTATCTAAAAAATAGTTCTGGCGTTACCCTAGCCACCGTTAATCTTGGATTTCTGAATAATGAAGGAACAACATTTTTCTTCAACATAGTAACTCAAAATCTTGAGTTACGAAATGATGCGGGAGTTATGCTTAGTGAAATACCTGTCAGTGCATTTGTATCAAACATTATGCATTCGGTCGACTTTAATACCGTTTCTCCACAGGTACTCGAATTCAAAGATGCGGAGGGGAATATTCGGGATTCGATTACTATAACCCTTAATAATATACTCGGGTTACAAACTATATTGAATTCAAA
Organism: Flavobacterium hauense; assembly: GCF_054457175.1. NCBI lineage: Bacteria > Pseudomonadati > Bacteroidota > Flavobacteriia > Flavobacteriales > Flavobacteriaceae > Flavobacterium > Flavobacterium hauense. The sequence continues at coordinate 48,264 of NZ_JBTKVX010000005.1, read as the reverse complement.
ATCAAATGTTGACGGATCAAATGCGACCGGGAACTGGCCGATAAGTATTACGGGGACATCCGAATCATCTAATAAAACTTCAAACTGGCTATCAACGCTTGTCACGGATTTTAACCTTCCTACCGGATTCAAATTGCTGGAAGCAGTAAGCGGGGCAATGAACAGACCCGGACAGGGGCAATGGGGACAGGGAATACAGTTTAGTGCAAATAGTAATACCTTTTTTGTCAATCAGCTTGTATTTGATGTCGTCGGCAACATCTTTACTCGTACTAAAAGTAATAATGACTGGTCATCTTGGTCAGCGATACCTTTTGATGAAAATGTGCTACACAAAGAAGGTGATGAAACTAAATCGGGAAATCTGACTATTAATGGCAATAACAAAGGTTATTATTTAGGTAATTCCGGAAACAATGCTTCTATAATATACAATGATAATGGAAATCTTGATATCACGCCACGGTCAGGCTATGATACGGTATTTACCGCCGGAAGGATAGGCATAGGCAAGTTGCCAGAATATAAATTGGACGTAAATGGCAGTATTAAAGCTAATGGCTCTTTGCTTATAAATACAAATACTAATCCCGGATTTGCCATTCTTAAAGCAAAAGGTGCAATTGAGTTTGATGGAGACAATTTTAACCTTACAAAATATACTGTAAACAGCAGTCTTCTTGGCAGTATTGGACAAGCCGATTATACTATGACAGGAGGGAATCCTTCTTCTTTTGGAATATCGTCAAATGGAGATTTACAGTTTGGCGCAGGGTATTTACCTTCAGTAATGCTTAAGGTCAGTGGTAATATTGGCATAAGAACTATCAGTCCACAAGCAAAAACTCATATTGCGGATGGCCAAGCTGGCAACCAGCTGATGCTTACCAGAGGTACAGGAGGAGTATTGTTTAGTCAGTCACTAAATGAAGATGGCTTAATGCTATACAATAAAGCCGGAACCGAAATATATCAACGATGGCATCAGACTGGTAACATTACTATTGGCAATTCTATTGACAATGGTTATAAATTAGACATTAACGGCAACGGTAGATTTGTTGGACAGCTAATTATCCCTGACGGTGAAACTGACAAAAGCGCAATAAATAAAGCTCAACTACAAGTATCAAATAATTCGATGTTATTCAATATTTCGAACAGCTACATCCCTAAAATAGGGGAAACAACAAAATTGGGTGTAATGACATTCGTTGACCCTCCTATTGTACCTGATGCAATTGCAGATTACAATCCAATTACCCGAAAACAATTTCGAACTACAAGATTTGCCGATTTTGTTCTTATAAAAGGAATTGATTATACCATTGACACTGTTAATGACATGGGACAAACAGGAATATTCACCATTTACATCAATGCTATATCTAATAATGTTACTATTACCCTGCCGACAATATTACAAGTGTCACCTTATTACACTTACAATTTTAAAAGAATTGACAATAGCACTTTTACTGCTAAAATTGTTTCACCGATGACAATAGACGGACAAACACTTTTTACATTAGGGTATTTACATTCTATTTCTATAAAAAGTGTAGATAGCAGGTACTGGATTTTTTCTAAATATACTCCATAACAATATTTCTAAAATACATATTCATGGAAAATATATTAAATACTAAAATCTTCATTGCACTCCCACTTTTCACAACCCCACAACAAGCCTCATTACTTTTATTACTTTGCCTATTCTCAGATTTAATTACTGGTTTATTAGCAAGTTGGATTGAATTTAAGAATAATACATTAATAACCAATACTGAAAAAAGATATTTTATTGAATCCAAAAAGCTTCGCCTGACTGCAGTAAAGTTCACAACCTATGCGATGGGGATTTTAGGAGCATGGGGAATTGAAATAATATTCTTTACTAAGAAAATTTCCTTGGATTATATAATAACTAAAGATTTGACACTAACTACTTTTGTTATTGGTTACTGTTGTATGGTTGAAATGTATTCGATATTTTTTGAAAATATTAAACGAATGGGGTTTGACATTATACAAAAAACAAAAACTATGATTTCTGAAGTTTGGAAGCTTTATAAAACTATAAAAAATGGATCAGCTAACAATTGAAAGAATTCAATTACTACATCCAAAAATTAGACAAGAAATACTTGAAGGATATTCGTATATTAATTCCAAGCTATTAGGAAAAGGCGTACGTCTGCGTTTCTCACAGACTTACCGGACTTTTAAAGAACAGGAGACCCTATATTCCAGTGGCCGATCAAGAACAGGTAAAATTATAACCAATGCCAAAGAAGGTTTATCGTCGCATAACTATGGGTTAGCATTTGATATCGTCCTGTTGCAAGACACAGATTTAAACGGCTCTTTTGAAACCGTTTCCTGGAATATCAAAGATGATTTTGATAAAGATCAGATGGCAGACTGGATTGAGGTAGCCAACCATTTTAAATCATTAGGATGGACATGGGGAGGAGATTGGAAATCTTTTCCTGACTATCCCCATTTCGAAAAAACCTTCGGCTTAACAACTAAACAATTACTCAGAAAGCACAATGAAGGACACACCTTTGATGAGAAAATTGATAAAAAAATTTACAAATGGGTTCGCTTATGAAAAAGTATATCTTCATACTTATATGCTTAGCCAATTTTGTTATTTTTCTATATAGGATGCTTATGAAATTTAAAGGTAATATCAGACGCTATAAGTTTTTATGCACAAATCACATCCGCAAAGCACTACTGGTAAATCACTTACATTTAATAAATTACAGTTAGAAAATATCTTGATAAAAATACATGGAGCTTACTGCCTTAAGTTCAGGTATGTTTGGATGACAACAGGAGCTCTTTGCGGATGGCTTGCTGTAAAGTAGCTAACTGAAAATTTCTTTAAGCACTTCCAATGATTTAGGCCTTCTGAAACCATCAAGATGAAAAGCATAATAATCAAGGAGGATTTTTAAAAGTTGCTGCCTTTCGGTTACATGAAATGCTTTACAACTACTATCAAGTTTTAATGGCAGCAAACGTCTTAAAAGCTGGCTTTCTTCTAATGTAAGACAACTCACAGAGGCATAGGGCACAAAAATCCCTTCTGTCATTTCAAAAAATGGCCATTCGTTGTGAGAAGAGTCGGGATAAAAACCTAGGAATTTGGTAATTTCCATGAGCAGGATAAGGTGAAAATTAGCAACCTCATTATGGCTATCAAGCCATAGTAAAGCCGTTTCAAGGAAAGAATACAGGCTTTGGTTTTTTTCTTCTTCCTTTATACTGTGATGCAATATTTCTGCTACAAAAATGGCTATTGTGGTCTTCGCTATATCAGTACTAATAGAGAAATAAGGATAAGCGAGCTTAACTTCCTTAAAATATTCAAGTGTTCCTTTATTTTTGTGAGAAGCTTCTAATGCAAGTATATTAAGCGGCCGGAAATAAACTGTTTTCTGGCTGCTTTTTTTTGATGTAAAAGCATCCCTGACATAATATGATTTAAGCCCGTCAGACTCTGTAAAACATTTTACGATAAGGCTTTTATCCTGATATCGTAATGCACTCAAAACTATAGCTTTAGTCTTTACCAGCATCTTTACAACTATCTTACGATCATTACCTTCTTTACTTTGGTTTGGGTGCCATCTTCAGATGATATAAAGATCATATAAACCCCTGATGCCACCTTATATTTACCAAAAGCTTTAGTATCCCAAAGTACAGTTCCTCCTTCTGAAGTAGTTTCATATACAAGATTTCCTTCAATATCAGTAATCTTGACATTCGCATTATCTGTAAGTGCACTTATATTTACATCTCCGTCAAAACCAGGACGCACCGGATTAGGAAAAACATAAACTTTGCTTAGATCCTGAGAAGCCTCGGTAGAAGTTCCTCTGTAAGATACCATGCCTTTGTCTGTAGCAAAAAAAACTTCACCTGTGGCATTATCAATCTCCATATCTACAATATTATTACTAGGCAGCGGAGAATTATCCTTAGTAAAATGAAATAATGTTTCCTGACCGTCGGGCGATACTAAAAAAGCACCCGCCCCTGCTGTGGCAAGCCATTTATTGTTAGCTCCATCTACAGTAATATCTGTGAGAGGTTGTTCAAACATCAGTTCCTGAGCAAGCCCGTCTTCCATAATGATTATAGGATTTGTAGTCAACTCATCCTGAGTAGTAAAACGGTCTATTCCAGGCAATACTCTTAAACCCTTATCTGTGCCTATCCACAAACGGTTATTATTATCTATAGCAACACATTTTGTGGTTACAGATGGTAAATTACCATTATCGCCTTCCGTAATAATTATCTTTTTATCTATCGCTTCATTGTAAGCTAAAATTCCGTTAAATGAAGTAGGTATCCATTTAGTCCCGTTTTTGTCAATTACCATTTTACCGTAATTATTTATTTCAGGATTAGCGATTACTCCTTTCACACTATATGAAGACCATGAAACTGCAGTGCCATTCATTTTAAGCTGCTTTAACGGTTTTTCTATTCTTGTATTGGTCATCCATAAACTACCGGCTTTATCAAAAGTGAGACTGTTTATCCTTTCGCTGTTATCACCGGCCATTCCCTGAAGATTCCCATTAGTATTCTGATCATTATACAATATAACCGGTACCTCGTCCTGAATTTTTATAAGTCCGTTAAAGTAAGACGCCGCGTATATAAGGTTTTCATCGACAGGGCTAATAGCAATATCTGCTATACATGCTGCATTAAACAACTGAGAGTTTGGAATCGTCGACCACCCGGCTTCGGTAAATTTACTTATCCCAAAATAATCAAGATCAGGACTTGATGGATTATATGTACCTGTAAAATCGCCATACACAACCCATAATGCCGAAGGCGCTTTCTTTACAGTAAAGATATAGCTTCGTTGAGGTCCATTTGGCGTAATATTCTGAAAAGTAAGGCTGCTAAAGCCCGCCGAAAATAAACCTCTGTCTGTAGTACCTATAAACAATGTTTCGCCAACCACGGTAGCACAGCTAAAGACTGCATTTTCAGCTTCGGGAAGCGGTATCACATTAATTTGGGCTATTTGCGTTAATTGTGCATTATACGCATTTACCCTATTTGCGCAGGTTGCTACTAAAAACCCATTTGCGGAACGTAGGTCTTTAATAGCCGACGGAAGAGTTGCAAAAATTGAAGGGGTATTATTTACCACCCTGTAAAGCCCTCCGGTTTTGTCAGCAACAAACAGTGAGCCTTCAAAGGAGACGACTCCAAGATAAGTTTGTGGAAGGTATTCTGACCATTGGCTGTGATCATTAAGATTTGGGTTACTGAACTGTGCCGATTGTATACCATTATACTTTGTTGAGGCAAATATGGTTCCGTTGAATATCGCGGTTTGCGCAATTTCAAGTTCGCTGCCTCCCCACCCCAACCTGTAGGTGTCGCCAAACTCAAGCGTGGCGAGATTAAAGACAACGATACCAAAATCGCAGCCTATATAGGCCTTTCCTTCATATTCATAGATATCGTTAATCCTTTTTTTAGATGCTGAAATAGTATTCTCCTGAATGATGTCAATTTTATTTATGACAGTGCCATCACTATTGATGACGTTAAGCAGTCCGTTGCTGTTACCTACCAGTGTTTTTTTATACTGAGAACTATAAAGAACAGCCGTTATGGTCTCTACCTTAAGCCCGTCTACCGATGTTATGGTCTTTAGCTCGTGGTTATTCAGGTTTTTTTCGAACATGGCACTGCTGGCAGCACCTACCACTTTACTATCAGACTGTGAGACATCTACAATATCGTTATACGAGAAAAAGCTTCTCCACGGCTGGTTGCCCTGCCCAAAAAAGCTAAACGAAAGCAATAGAAAATATAATGAGAAAAGGTTTTTCATCGAAGCATTTATTTGCACAAATATAAGCTAAAACGCCATTATTGCCTTTTTTGTATAAAGCATTGTAAAAAGATAAGTTACAAATACCAAATCTTCAAATTGTTGCTGAGCCCCTTTAAAAGCTTTGGGAATATTAGCTATCTTTAAAATTCGATTCCCGATATTTCATGAAATACCTATTCTCCATAATAAGTTTTATCTGTTGGGCATGCAATGCACAATCCCCTGTATTAGCATTATATAATAACTCTCCAGATATACAGGGAGCCTACTATAAAGACCTAAATAATCAACTTGATCCTTTTGTGGGAACATGGAAATATACAAATGGTAATACTTCATTAACAATTACACTCCAGAAAAAACTGATGCAAGAGTTTCAGGATGGAGGTTATCATTTTTTTCATGATATATTGGTAGGTGAATATAAATACATTGAAAACAACATTGAAAAGATAAATACTCTATCAGAATTATCAGTGCAAAAAGCGCCTTTTGAATATAGTATTACCGGCAACATTCTTTTTGGCCAAGGTAAATATCTAAGAACGGAATTCTCTCAATATGATGTGAATATTCCGGGAATGGAAACAGCTATGTTTTTTGAACGCGTAGACTTTAATGGGGTTCAGAAGTTGAAGTTAATATTTAAAATGACAGAGGGGCCAATTGAAGTCGAAGGTCAGTCATATCCTAATCCATATTTTACATTACCCTTCGGAGAATATATCTTAATCAAACAATAAAAAGGGGCTGTCTCAAAGGTGAGACAGCCCCTTCGCTTTTTATATAGGCTGGTAATTATACCACTCCCTGAGCAAGCATTGCATCGGCAACTTTAACGAAGCCTGCAATGTTAGCGCCTTTTACATAGTCAACATAACCGCCTTCGGTACCATAAGTAATACACGCTGTGTGAATAGCCTCCATGATGTCTTTAAGCCTCTCGTCTACCTCTTCCCTTGTCCAGCTAAGGCGAAGTGAATTTTGAGACATTTCAAGACCCGATGTAGCAACACCGCCGGCATTTGATGCCTTACCCGGCGCAAACAATATTTTAGCCTCCAGGAACGCTATAACGGCCTCCGGCGTGCTTGGCATGTTAGCACCTTCAGCTATGCAGATGCACCCTCCGGCAAGAAGCTGTTTTGCCTCTTCGCCATTAAGCTCATTTTGTGTGGCACATGGCAATGCGATATCACATTTTACTTCCCATGGTTTTCCGCCGTCAACATATTTCGCGTTAGGATATTTAGCCACATACTCACTTATCCTTCCATATTTTTCATTTTTAAGTTCCATTACAAAAGCAAGCTTCTCTTCGTTGATGCCTTCAGCATCATAGATATAACCTGCAGAGTCAGAGAAAGTAACTACTTTACCTCCCAGCTGCATTGCTTTTTCGGCAGCATACTGTGCCACGTTTCCTGAACCTGACACTACTACGGTTTTGCCTTCAAAGCTCTGCCCTTTTGTGTTAAGCATGCTTTGTGCAAAATACACACAGCCATAACCTGTAGCTTCTGGACGGATAAGCGAACCTCCAAAAGAAATTCCTTTTCCTGTAAGTACTCCTGTAAACTCGTTTCTCAGCCTCTTGTACTGGCCAAACATAAATCCTACCTCACGGCCTCCTACACCTATGTCTCCAGCCGGAACGTCGGTATCAGCACCTATATGTTTGGAAAGCTCTGTCATGAAGCTTTGGCAAAAACGCATGATCTCGTTGTCTGATTTTCCTTTGGGATCAAAGTCAGATCCTCCTTTACCTCCACCCATTGGCAGTGTTGTAAGGCTGTTTTTGAACGTTTGCTCAAAAGCAAGGAATTTAAGGATACTAAGGTTTACCGATGGGTGAAAACGAAGTCCTCCTTTGTATGGGCCAATAGCCGAATTCATCTGAATCCTGTAACCTCTGTTTACCTGAGTATTACCTTTGTCGTCAAGCCACGTAACGCGGAACATGATAACTCTTTCAGCCTCTACCATTCTTTCCAGAAGCATCTTGCCCTGGTACTTCGGATTGTTCTCAATAAAAGGAAGCACGGTCTCGGCAACTTCATGTACTGCCTGAAGAAACTCAGGTTCGTTGGGGTTTCTTTTAGAAACCATGTCCATAAAAGACTGTAAGCTATTGCTCATAAAATGAATGGTTTATGTTTTAAGAAAACGTTTTCGTAAATTTCGGCAAATATACATTTTATTTAAAATAACGAATTTTTCAGCGCAACTTTTTTTAACACATTGCTAAGCCCTTTTGTGAAGCGGCTTAACATAAAAAACGCGGATAACACTGTGAGGGCTTCTTACAATTTACTACTGTAAATTTGCAAAAACATCTCCAAATCAGCGTTATCCACGTTGCTAAATATATATTAAATTCTATGTTAACTTGTTCATCCGGCTTAAAATCGAATAAACAATTTCACAAATCAATTTACGAAAAAGCCTGTTCAATATCTTTTATCAGGTCTTCAACATCTTCTATACCTACGCTAAGACGCACAAGGTCGTCACTAATGCCTATTTCTTTACGTTTCGGCTCAGGGATAGAGGCATGTGTCATTAGTGCCGGGTGGTTTGCAAGCGACTCCACTCCTCCAAGTGATTCGGCAAGTGTAAATACTTTCAGGTCTTCAAGAAACTTTATCGCATCGGCTTTGGCTCCGCTCTTAAACGTAAAAGACACCATTCCGCCAAACTGTCCGTTCATCTGCCTTTTGGCAACTTCGTGGTTAGCGTGGCTGGCAAGTCCCGGATAATATACTTTCTCTACTTTCGGGTGGCTGGCCAGGTATTCGGCAACTTTTTGTCCGTTCTCGCTGTGACGCTGCACACGCAGGTGAAGTGTTTTTATACCCCTAAGCACCAGGTAAGAATCCTGTGGGCCAAGCGTTGCTCCTGTAGCGAATTGAAGGAAATGCATCTTTTCGCCAAGCTCGGCATCTTTAATGATAAGCGCACCCGCAATAACATCACTGTGCCCCCCAAGGTATTTAGTAGCCGAATGCATTACGATATCTGCACCTAAGTCGATAGGACGCTGCAGGTAAGGCGTTGCAAAAGTATTATCTACGGCAAAAAGTATCTTTTTAGCCTGTGTGATCTTAGCTATTGCGGCAATGTCAACTACTTTCATTAGTGGGTTGGTAGGTGTTTCTACCCAAACCAGTTTCGTGTTTTCGTTTATAAGCGACTGGAATTTGTCAAGGTCGTTCATATCCACAAAGTGGAATTTGATTCCCATGTCCTGATAGATACGCGTAAACATGCGGTATGTACCACCATAAAGGTCGTCCATTGCGATAACCTCATCGTTTGGCTTAAGCAGTTTCATCACGCAGTCGGTCGCCGCAAGTCCCGATGAGAATGCAAGTCCGCGCGCGCCGTTTTCAATGCTTGCAAGGGCATCTTCAAGAGCTGTACGCGTAGGGTTTGCCCCACGGCTGTATTCATATCCGTTTATAAGCACTCCCGGGCTTTTTTGTGCAAATGTAGATGTCTGGAAAACCGGCGGCATTACGGCTCCGGTATGCTCTTCATGGTGCTGGCCTCCGTGTATGGCTTTTGTGTTAAATTTCATATAATCGTGAGTTTGTTGTCATTAATTTTGAGCAAATTTACTGTAATTTAATTTCCCCTGTATGGGGATAACTGTGTTTTACATAACTATAACACTTACATATATGAAACGCCTTCTCCCATTAGCCCTTACTTTACTGCTGTTTACAGCCTGTAAAAAGGAAACCGAAAAAACAGACGAAACAACCAAAACTACCGTTGTCCAAGCCCTTAAACTGGCTTTAGACACAAAAGAGTACAGCCAGAGGTCAAAGGTGGGCTGCCGCGATACGCTTTGCACTTATGTTCGAATATCTGTACCGGAAGCATCTGGCATGGGAGAAGTAAGCGACAGCATTAACAACAGGGTATTCCATGTAGTCAGGAGCATCGTTTATTTTGGCGAGAAGCCTACCAATGCCAAAAGCTATAATGAGCTAATGACCTCTTTCATAAAATCGTATGAAGAGCTGAAAAAAGATTTTGCCGAAAGCTTTCCGTGGGAAGCCAAGATAAAGGCAAGGGTAGATTATATGAGTGACAGCATCATTAACATAAAAATGAACAACTATATGTTTACAGGTGGTGCACATGGCTATGAAGGTAACCGTTCGCTGCTATTCGATGCTAAAACAGGGCGTAGCCTGAATTATGACCAAATCTTTAAAAACAAAAAAGCTTTTACAGCATTCGCCGAAAAGAAATTCCGTGAAAAATATAAAATTGCTGCCGGCAAAAGCATCAACAGCACCGGACTAATGTTTGTAGATGACAAATTTATCCTTCCGCAAAACATTTTTTATACCGATAAAGGATTGCTGTTGCTTTACAACGCTTATGAAGTAGCCTCTTTTGCCGACGGCACTAAAGAGCTTGTGATCCCGTATAGCGAAGCAAATGCGTTTTTGAAAGTGAAGTAATAGGTTTATTTGGTGATTTGTGAATTTGGTGATTTGTTTCACCACATAACACATCAAATCAACGAATCAACGAATTACTTAATCGACAATAAATAGAGAAGCCCGCTAATATAGCGGGCTTCTCTATTTATTACAGGAATTAATCCCTGCTTGATAGCTTAGCGAATAGCCTTAAGAACTCAACATAAAGCCATACAAGAGTAACCATAAGGCCCATAGCCCCAAACCACTCCATATATTTAGGCAGGCGCTGCTGCGCGCTTTTCTCTATCATGTCAAAATCAAGGAAAAGGTTAAGTGCTGCAATAATAATCACGAATATACTGATACCGATACTCATTAAAGAGTTGTTCTGTATTGCGTGCACCGGAACAAACCCGAAGAAACTCATAATCCATGTGATCAGGTAGTAGGTTGCGATAGCAAGAGTTGCAGCGATAACCACTGACTTAAACTGCTCGGTAACTTTTACAATTTGAAATTTGTATAATGCAAAACATACTCCAAAAGTTACAAACGTAGCAGTAACAGCCTTCATTGCAATACCCTGACCCGGATACATTGCGTCAATAATTAATGTAATTCCGCCTATGAACAAACCTTCAAACAGGGCATAAGCCGGAGCCAGATAACGGGACGTTTCAGGCTTAAAGCTTGCAATAAGTACAGATATAAAGCCCAAAATAGCTCCGCCAATAGTCATTGGCAGTATATTAGTTCCGTTTACAGCCATGTACCATACAGTAAATGCACCTGTTAGCAGCAACAGCAAAAGAATGAAACTTTTGTTTACTGCACCGCTCACGGTCATAGTGTTGTTGTAATCTACGAGTACATTACCTTCAGCATCATAAATAGTATCAGCCTTTGCAAATGATTTGTTACTCAAAAAGGGATTTTTCGATTTAAATTCCATGGTGTTTTATTTTGTAGTCCAAATATAGAAATTTTTTTATTGTTCGTTGTCAGTTGTCGGTTGTTGGAAAAATAGCATTTGATCATTCTGTGCCGGCAACCATCAATTGGAAACCATCAACCAAAACTATACCAGCTTTTTTAATCTAAGCACCATGCCAAGGTGAATTCCTTCATGGTAATTATTAAAAGCGATAGCATCTTCGGTGGTATCAAGGGCAAAACCCAGTTCGCTCTTGCGTGGGCTATAGGCAGTAAAAATGCCGTTTCGGTAATCTTCTTCGGTTTTCTGGATGGTAGAGAACAACAGGTTTTTCATTTCGTCAACCTCAGCCTGAGTTACATCGCGCTCAGGTTTTGTACCGCGCATGTACATGGCTACAAGCTCATCGCTTAGGCTTGTCGCCAGACCTGAGCCTTTGTAAACCAATATCTGCTGCGAAACCATAATATGCCCTATATGCCACATCAGGTTATTGCTCCAGCCATTCGGAATTTTGTTAAGCTGCTCAAGGGTATAAGTATCCAGTAATCGGGCATAGATCTCCCTGCTGGTACGGGTAATTTTAAATTCGGTTTCCATTGTAGTTTGTTGTTTATTCGGTTACGAATTTATGGAAAAACAATCAAACCAACACACCGATTTCAGACAACCATCAACTAACAACCATCAACTAACAACCATCAACAAATCCTACCAATACCCCAGTACCTTCCACCATGCACCTCCAACCACAAAGAAAACAAACAAGTAGACAAGGCTCAGTAAAAATCCGTCTTTCCACCAGCTGTTAATGTCTACATAACCGCTGCCATAAAGTATTGGTGCCGGTCCGTGGCCATAATGCGTCAGCGTACCAAAGATACCTCCGCAATAACCCAGGAATAATGCGAGTAATAAAGGAGGCACACCCACACCAACCCCCACCGACAGCATGGCAAAATACATCGCAGCCACGTGAGCAGTAGCGCTCGCAAACATATAGTGGATATAGAAATAGATGAGTACAATAATAGGGAATGCCCAATACCAGCTCAGGCCGCCTATCTCGCTTTTTATATTTTCAGAAAGCCATGGAATGAACCCGAGCTTAGACAGGTAGCTCGCCATCATAACCAGCGAAGAGAACCACACTACCGTATCCCAGGCGCCTTTTTCAGATTTTACATCCTCCCAGGTAAGCACCTGCGAAAGCAATAGTATGCACAATCCTAACAGGGCCGCAGTAGTAGCATCGATATGTATCATATCGCCAAAGACCCAGAGTATCAGCAGCAGGAAGAACACTCCTACCATTATCCACTCCTCTCTTTTCATCGGGCCCATTTCTCTCAGTTTCTCCGAGGCTGTTCTTGGGGCATCACCCGTGTTTTTCATCTCCGGCGGACTCACTTTATACAGCACCCAAGGCATGAGCAACATGCAAAGCAATCCCGGCACCAGTGCGCCAAGTGCCCACCCGCCCCAGGTAATCTCGATACCCAGCTCGGCAGCAAAGCGTTGCGCCATGGGGTTGCTTGCTGTACCGGTAAGGAACATGGTCGACGTGATAAGGTTAGCATTATAGGTAGACAAGGTCAGAAAAGAACCTGCCTTTTTATGCGTTTCGGGTTTTGCAGGATCTGAGCCCAGGCTCATTGCCACCGATTTCATGATCGGATATACGATTCCCCCTGCTCTTGCGGTATTGCTGGGAACAGCGGGAGCTAACAATAAATCGGCAAAATTAAGTCCATAGGATAATCCAAGCGTTGTTTTGCCCAGTTTGCTTACAAAATAATAAGCTATGCGGGAGCCAAGCCCTGTTTTTATAAATCCGCGGGCTATGAAGAAAGCCATCCCTATCAGCCAGATGATGGAATTCCCAAAACCGCTCAACGCCGCAGTGATACTGTCAGCCGCAGGATTTTTTGAATCTTCGGGTGCCAGAACCAATGAAAAGGCACACAGCGCAATTCCCAGCATCGCCATCGTACCCATTGGGGCTGCCTTCACAATAATACCCATAATTATAAACACAAAAATACCAAACAGGTGCCAGGCATTATCCGTCAGGCCTTCGGGAGTTGGCACATACCATAGGGCAATACCCACTATGGCAGCTATGATCATCATTTTGTAATTGATTTCCGGTTTCATAAGCGGTTGGTTTTATGGTTAGAAGTGCACCTGTATCTGTAGTATAAAAATATTGCTGTCGTAATGACTGGTGTCAGGAATGTTGTATTTATAGCGGTTGAACACCCCTACCGCCGATATCTTAGCATTATAATCGCCCGAACCAATTACACTTATCACCGGAGTAAAAGTTTGATAGGAACTATTACCCGTATTGATGGACGGATCCAGGATCTCGTACCTGAAACTGGCTTCAAAAGCCCTTACCCGTGGTTTGTTGAAATTGTAGCGCAGCTTAGACACGATATAAAAACCCTGCATCTCATAATCGTCTACCCTTACAGTAGGTGTTGCTGTTAATGCGGCATAATAATCAGAAAAGTTATTGCCTCTTTTATATTCGGCATCGGTATTCAGGTCGAATAATGGCGACAGCTTGTGTATCAGCTGAACATCGCCGCCATAAGCCGCACCTGTCTGCCCATTAACTCTGGCTGATGCGCCGTTTGCAGCAACACGGATATCGGGAGTAATAAAATATTCAAGCCTCAGCGCATAATTCTTTTGATTGTCGTTATCGCTTGCCTGGTTCTTTCCGTTGCCATTATATACCGTGAAATAATAATTCAAAGGTATCTTCTCCTTTTTTAGCGATCCGGTAAGCGCAGCCCCCATTTGAAATGATTGCCAGTTACTTTTACCAAAGAGATTGTATTGATTGGACCAGTCATAGGAGTTTTCGAGTTGGAATGCAAAGACATCCTCCAGCCCAAAGAAAGGCCTGAATTGCCCAAACTGCACATTGATATGCGTATCATAGGCATATTTTACAAAAGCGTTTTCCAGCACTTTGCTATCGGTCTTAAAGTCGGCAAGGTTTACGAGCACGTTGGTGCTTATCTTATCGTTGAGGTTAAAAATTCCCTGCAGCCTCACATACTTCATGTCAAACGAATTGGTTACCGCCTCTCCCGGCACACTGTTTTGCACGCCTTTAAAATCGACATCATCATCCATAGACATATTGTATCTGCCTACAAAGAAAACAGAGGTTTGGAGCTTACGGTTATAATGCGAATAATCGGTTATCGTATCTTTGCCATCCTGGGCAAAACCAAAGTGGGAAAGAAGTAGAAAGCATGGTAAAAAACGGGTAATTTTCTTCATGCAGCGGGAGGTTTTAGATTGATTTCTAGACTTAAATCATAAAATTAACAAATATTTAGTCACGGATTACGAACAAAAGTTAAATTACTGTTAACGGAAAAATATAGAAGATATACAAAAACGATACTTTACATTTGCAGCATATTTTACAAATAAATGAAAGCAATATTTTACCTTAAGACCTGCGATACCTGTAGGAAAATCATAAAATCACTGCCAACAACCGAAGGTTTTATGCTTCGCGAAATAAAATCGGAGCCAATAACCGCTGCTGAACTTGAAGAAATGTACCGCCTTGCCGGAAGCTACGAAGCGCTTTTCAGCCGTAAGGCTACACTCTACAAGGAGCGCGGCATGAAAGACATGATCCTTACAGAAGCCGACTATAAAAAATACATACTTGAGCACTACACCTTTTTGAGCCGACCTGTAATTGTAGATGGCGACACAATATTTGTGGGCAACAGCAAACCCGTGGTCGAAGCTGCCATTGCACATTTAAGCTAATGAGCAAACGCACCCTCGCCCTTATTGCCGCTACAGTAGTATCCATTATTTACGGCATTACTTTTACTATTGCCAAAGATGTTATGCCCGCCTATGTAAAACCTTTTGGGTTTATCGTGCTGCGTGTAGGAGGTTCGGCCATACTGTTCTGGCTGTGTTCATTGTTCGTAGGCAAAGAAAAAGTTGTTCTTAACGATTTTCCACGCATTATAGCCGCAGCTTTTTTTGGTGTGGCCTTTAATATGCTTACCTTCTTCCAAGGACTGAGTCTAACCTCGCCCATTATGGCATCGGTACTTATGGTTACCACACCCATGATCGTGCTGGTGCTATCGGCCATTATAATGAAAGAAAAGATAGTCGGCAAAAAAGCAATTGGCATACTCCTTGGCCTTGGCGGAACCATACTGCTCATCCTTTACGGAAAAGCTGTTGGTACTACCGACAATGCATTGTGGGGTAACTTTCTGGTATTTGTAAATGCCATTTCTTATGGCCTTTACCTCATCATAGTAAAAAAGCTGATGGAAAAGTATAATGCCTTTGCCTTTGTAAAATGGATCTACCTCTTCGGGTTCATTATGGTACTGCCCTTTGGGTGGCAGCAACTGGCTGAAGTAAACCTGTCCGCCCTACCTTTTGATATTACAGTAAAAGTAGCCTTCGTGGTTATGTTCTCCACCTTCCTTACCTATTTGCTCAACCTGTTATCGATGAAAGAGCTGAAACCCACAACCGTTGCAGTATTCATTTACCTGCAGCCGTTTTTTGCTACGGTATTTGCTATCGGATTGGGTAAAGATGAACTTAGTATAGTAAAACTGCTATCGGCACTGTTGATATTCGTTGGGGTATATCTTGTTACTATGACGAGGAGGAAGGCTAGTTAGGAAGTTATACCACAGAGATTCGCAAAGAAATTTCAGAGATTCGCTGAGCACTATTAATATTGCTATTAAGCCCACGGAGAATTCTGCCTAGGCAGAATAAACTTTGTGTACTCTAATTTATTGTCCTAATAAATCTTTGCGCATCTTAGCGTCTCCTCTGCGGAACTCTGTGTAATAGCTCCGAATTCTTCTTAATGCCCAACAACTACTTTCTGGCATTTACAAACCATTCTTCCAGTGTTGGAAATATAATATTCGACACCTTAAGTATCGGATTAAAGAAAAACGATTTGTCGAGTGTTTCTTTTGAAGCAAAAGTATTATTGAAGTTGATCTTTACAAAAAAACTAAGCACTACGCTAAGTACTAATATCATCCTTAGCAACCCGAAGAATGCACCAAGTATGCGGTTCATCAGACCAAGACCGGAGAAATCAGCTATTTTGGTCAATACTTTGGCTAAAAGCGTAATTCCTACTACCACAGCAATAAACGTAATGATAAATGCTGTTATAGCTGCCGTTTTAGGGTCTTCGGGCAAATGCCCGTCGAAGAAGTGCCCCACGGCACCGGAGAATTTAATGGCGATAAAAATCCCTAACAATAGCGAAACCAGCGACGCCAACTCAACAAACAGTCCTTTGCGAAGCCCGTTTATTACACCCCATACCAAAAAGCAGAACAAAAAAATATCTAAACCTGTCATGCTGCAAAGGTAAGCCTCGCGGTACAGAAACAAAAGGCTGCGGCACATTAAATTTCAAGTCACTATCTTTGCGCCTTTAAATCACAACAATGTCAAGAGACGAACAACTGAAACACCGCTGGGAACAGCTTGTCACTATATTATCCGACCGTTTTGCCGACGGCGACACCCTTGACCTCGATGCCATAATTTATCTTATAGGCGTACAGGAACTGGGACAGTTCAACAAAAAATTCAAGAAAGACGAAAAGGTAAACCTGATGCATATTGCCATCTGCCGTTTGCTGGAGCCTTTTGGCTATTACGAATTTGCTTTTTTTGACGAAGACGGCTGGCCGCACTACACGGTCAAAGAAGAACTGCCACCATTAAAGGCCGGAGAACAAAGCATACTCATGAAAGGCGCTATAGTTGACTATTTCCTGGAAAAAGGGCTTATACAATAGCCTGGACTCAAATAAAAGCCCCCGTTAAAACGGGGGCTTTCTTTTTTGGAAAAAACTGCATATTTGTGGGGGCAGAAATATGCATGCCTGCTTTGAGACAGGACTTTGTAAGGGAGATTAATCCCTTTACTTAAACTTAAACCGGAGTAAAACTATCATTATCCGGTATGCTTGCATAATTTATGAGGTGAAAGGCTGCATAATGCAGGTAAACGCATATTTCGTTCGCTATAAAACATAAAAAAACCGGTGCAGTAAGTCCACCGGTTTAATTCTGTAAAAATCCGGCATCCCTGCCGGACGCCTGCCGAAGCAGGACTTTTCCCAACCAACCAATCTATTAAATCAAACCTTAACGGCTTAATCTGTAACAAACATACGGCGGGTTTTATAACCCTGAAAATTTTTGAGGTTAAGCCTTAAAAAATGTCGGTAAAAAGAATCTTTATCGATAAACGGCATGAAATTTTAAGAGTTACCGGTTTGTCAATAAAAAAGCCTGAGTGTAATACTCAGGCTTTTTTATGTTTAGCTCATTTGGGGGAAAGGAGCTCTTTCTTTGTAAGGTGTGCCTGCCGTGGGGGAGCAGCAGGCCGTAAAACCAATCAACCAATCTTAAATCTGAAGCAAACATACACCCGTTTTTGATGCCAAAAAAGTTTATGCGGTAAAGGGCTAAAATGTGTCGGTAAACCATAAAAAAAGCCTGGCCGTGGGGGCGGCACAGGCATTGTGTTAAACATAACCCGATACAAAGTTATCTTTGTATGGTATAGGAGCCCCTATTTTAACATAAGACTGATACTATGTCTATTAAGAGTAATTTTTATCGATAAAGCGACCAAAAAGAAACCCTGTGCCAATAAGGGTAAGCACAGGGTTTCCGGATTTAGCAGCTCTGTTTTAATGCAAAGCCGCTGCTGTTGTTTAGTATAAGAGCGGGAGTTTACTGTTATTGTGTCGCAACGGTAAACTCACCCTCTAAATACTAACGCAAAATCGTTGCCAATATTTAAATTTTGAAACAAAAAATTTGAATATGCCGGCAAACCATAACGCATCTGCCTTTAAGCATAAAAATTATAGGATGGTATTGATGGCACAACAATTAAAAAATGACTAAATTTGCGGCACTTTACTAAAGAACGATGATAGATAAGATTAAAGGATATATTGCAGAAGCAGAAGCTTTTACCACAACAAATAAAGAAGAACTGGAAGCATTCAGGATTAAGTTCCTTGGCAAAAAAGGCCTTCTTAATGACTTTTTTGCAGAATTTAAAGCTGTTCCTAACGAACAGAAAAAAGAATTCGGGCAGGTTGTCAACAACCTGAAAAAGACTGCCGAAGAAAAAGTGGCCTCTATTCAGGAAGCGCTTGAAAGCAAAGAAGAAGCTAAAGGAATTTATGGTGACCTTACCCGTCCGGGAGAGCCGTTTGCCATAGGTTCACGCCACCCTATATCTATCGTTAAGAACCAGATCATTGATATTTTCTCGAATATAGGCTTTAACGTGAGCGAAGGTCCGGAAATTGAAGATGACTGGCATAACTTTACAGCGCTTAACCTACCGGAATACCACCCGGCACGTGACATGCAGGATACTTTCTTTATCCAGACCAATCCTGATGTACTGCTTAGAACGCATACCTCATCAGTTCAGGTGCGTTACATGGAAGAGAACAAGCCGCCTATCCGTACCATTTCTCCGGGAAGGGTTTTCAGGAACGAGGCCATATCATCGCGTTCGCATTGTATCTTCCACCAGATAGAAGGACTGTATGTAGACAAAGACGTATCGTTTGCCGATCTTAAGCAGACACTTTTATACTTTACCAAAGAAATGTTCGGCAAGAGCAAGATCCGTCTTCGCCCGTCGTACTTCCCCTTTACCGAGCCAAGTGCCGAGATTGACATTTACTGGGGTCTTAAGACCGAGACCGATTACAGGATCACTAAAGGTACCGGATGGCTGGAAATTGGCGGATGCGGTATGGTAGACCCTGCGGTTTTGACCAACTGCGGTATCGATGCAACAAAATATAACGGATTTGCCTTTGGTATGGGTGTAGAGCGTATCGCGATGCTTCAGTACCAAATAGGCGATATCAGGATGTTCTATGAAAACGATGTACGTTTTCTGGAACAATTCAAATCGAGCATATAATAAAAAACCCACCCATACGGTGGGTTTTTTATTGGTATTAATTCAATGATTATTAACGAATTATAGGTCTTCGGCATTTTTAATGCCTACCTTGCGAAATTACTAACCTTACAGCGACAAAATGAACAAATCAGGCCCTATTATAATTATTGAAGACGACCGGGACGACCAGGAAATTTTTTCACAGGTATTTGAAGAACTGGAATACAAAAATGAAATTATTTTTTTTGGTGATGGTGAAGAAGCGTTACTGTACCTTTCTGACACAAGTGTAGAACCTTTTATAATTTTCTCAGACATAAATATGCCAAAATTGAGCGGAATGGAACTGAGGGCTAAAATTCATGAGAATGAAGATTTAAGGCTTAAGTCTATCCCCTATCTGTTTTTCTCTACTGTTGCCGAACAGCAGAGCGTTGTTGATGCCTATTCAAAATCGGTACAGGGATTTTTTATAAAACCATCAAGTTTCGGGGAGATAAAGGACACTATCAGAAGTATTGTGGAATACTGGCAAAAGTGCATCTCTCCCAACTACATAAAATAGCCGAAAACACAAAATTTTCTGCAAAACAGAGAGTTTTGTGTTTTATCTCACCTTCTTCAGATCAAAATCTTCAGGTTTTCCTCCCTGCTTCGGATCACCAAACTTATCAAGCATCCTTAGTTTCCCTTCCATTACCTTAAACTTATGATGATCGCCATCGGCATCAAGCGTAATGACGCTTTCTGCTTCGTCCCAGCTAAACGTCCCTTTAAAGGTTCGTGGTGTTTTTTCCTTTTCTAAGTATTGCTCCTGTAGCGAGTACGTATTATCATTAGCAAGAGTGATATCAGTCTTTATACCGGGGCAATCGGCACAAGGTGACACACCACTGTATGCACCTGCCCAGTCAAGTGAATTGGCGCTATTATGGGCTGTACCAACAGCTGCATTTTCATTATCAACTGAATCGACCACTTCTTTAGGCAGAATTTCGTTATTCAGCGCTTCGGGTCTCTTTTCTTCCTTACAACCTATGGCAGTTGCCATCAGCAGCGAAAGGCATGTTATTTGCAATAGTTTCATATAATTATTTTTAGTAATTTAAAGGTACTTAAAACTTAACAACAGGGTTCACAAGGAAAACACAAAGTTACCATCGCTCCAGTATTTTAGAAATAGGGTATTTAGAATTACCTTTGTGACCCTTAATGAATAAATGAAATGAAAAAAGATATAATAATCCCGCAGGTAGAGAATGTATATATAGCAGCAGTTCAGGAATGGAACGACGACTTCATGCAGAAGACCTGGTATGCCTACCTTATCAACGACAGTGATTTTACCCTTGAGGGTGCCATGGTGGTATCAAGTGCATCGGGCACGATCGACGGTGAACCCCGTAAAACATCGATGCTTCGCCATGCGTTTGTTGAGATTCCGCCTGTATCTGTGGTTAAGATAGAAATGATCGAAGACAGCGTACTGGTACTGGACAATCAGTTCATGGTAACATACTTTATTGATAATAAACTTTACGACAAAACCTATACTTTCAAGGCACATTCCATCCACGAAGATTATGTAGAAGAAGTGCCTATTTTGTTTGTAGACGGGATAATGATAGGGTAGCACCGTTTTCAGTAACCACTCCCAAACTGCTAACTGCGACTGAATACTGCTAACTATTTCATTTTTTCCAAAAAATCCGCATCTTTATCAAAATTTTGGGTCAGAAATGAAAAAGCTATCGCTACTCGCATTCAGTTTATTATCAGTTTTATCGTATTCGCAATCGGCTGACTTAGCCTCATACGTAAATCCATTTATCGGAACCGGAGGCCACGGCCATACTTTTCCGGGTGCTACCGTTCCTTTCGGGATGGTACAGCTGAGCCCCGATACCCGCATTGATGGCAGTTGGGATGGTTGCAGCGGTTATCATTACTCTGATAGCGTTATCTACGGCTTTTCGCATACCCACCTGAACGGAACAGGCGTTTCTGACTATGGCGATATAATGCTGATGCCAACCATGGGCGAACCCAGCCTCGATAAAAAAGACTACTCCTCGCCTTTCTTTCACATGAACGAAAAAGCCACGGCGGGCTATTATGCCGTGAAGCTTAACGACGACGACATCAATGTAGAGCTTACCTCCACCGCACGTGTGGGGCTTCACCAATATACTTTCACCAAAAGCGGGCAGGCCAACATCATCCTTGACCTGAACCACCGCGACCAGCTCATTATGGGCGAAGTGCGTGTAATTGACAGCAAAACTATTGAAGTGCTGCGCCGCAGCTCGGCATGGGCAAGAGACCAGTATGTATACGCACGTATCGAGTTCAGCAGCCCCATGAACATCACCAAAGTGAACAATAATGCCTTTGCCCCTGCAAAAGTTACCGATACGTTCTTTGCAGGTTCACTGCTTGCCATCAGCTTCAGCAAGAATGTAAAGGCCGGTGAAAAGCTATTGGTAAAAGTGGCACTGTCGCCTACAGGCTATGAAGGAGCCGCTAAAAACATGAAAGCAGAAATGCCAAAATTTGATTTCAAAAAAACAAAGAGAGCTGCCGAAACCCTTTGGAACAAGGAACTGCACAAGATTGAGATTACCGAAAAAGACAACGATAAGCTCACTGTTTTTTACACTGCCTTATACCATACCATGATGCAGCCCAATATTGCTATGGACGTAGATGGCATGTACCGTGGCCGTGATAACGAAATACACAAAGCCGAAGGTTTCGATTATTATACCGTATTCTCGCTGTGGGACACTTTCAGGGCAGCACACCCTCTTTATACTCTTATCGACAAAAAACGCACCAGCGACTTTATAAACACCTTCCTGAAGCAATATGAGCAGGGCGGCAGGCTGCCCGTGTGGGAACTGGCAAGCAATGAGACCGACTGCATGATTGGCTACCACTCCGTTTCGGTAATGGCCGATGCCATGGCAAAAGGCATTAAAGGTTTTGACTATAATAAAGCATTTGAAGCCGCAAAACACAGTGCCATGTTGGATCATCTTGGGCTTGATGCCTATAAAAAGAATGGTTACATCAGCATAGACGATGAGCACGAGAGCGTTTCTAAAACCGTTGAATATGCCTACGATGACTGGTGTATTGCCCAAATGGCCAAAATACTGAACAAGACCGAAGATTATAACTACTTCATGACACGTTCCCAAAGCTGGAAAAACCTGCTTGACCCGGAGACTAAAAATATGCGCCCGCGCAGGAATGGCGGCTGGGACAAACCTTTTGACCCACGTGAAGTAAACAACAACTACACTGAAGGCAACAGCTGGCATTATACTTTTTTCGTACCTCAGGATATTCCGGGCATGATTGAAGCCTTTGGCGGCAAAGAGCAATTTGAGGCCAAACTTGATGAGATGTTCAATGCACCAAGCGCCACTACCGGCCGTGAACAAGTCGATGTTACAGGACTTGTTGGCCAATATGCCCAGGGTAACGAACCAAGCCATCACATGGCTTATTTATACAATTATGTTGGGAAGCCCGAAAAGACGAAAGAGAAGATTCATTATATACTAAATGAATTCTATAAAAATGACCCTGACGGACTTATAGGCAACGAAGACTGTGGACAGATGAGTGCATGGTATGTGCTGAGCAGTATGGGAATGTATCAAGTGACTCCGGGCGAAACAGGATGGGACACCGTTACGCCTTATTTTACCCACATAAAGCTTCATTTAGAAGATGGTACAAGCCCCGTAATTACACCCGAAACTCCACAACGCTGGCTATTGGATGTAAAATCTGAGGAACATGAAGATATATTGGTTGATGATATAGTTCCTGTACCTGCAATTGAAGCAGAAAGCAAATCATTTAGTGATAAGATGAAGATTGAGATTAAACCTTCTGAGACTGGTGGCGAGATATTCTATCAGATAGAAGAAAATCCTAATGCTCAGTTTATGGCGGCTACACAAAAATATTCAGGCCCATTTTTTATTGATACAACTTGTAAAATAGAAGCTTGGGTAAGCAATAATTTAGGAAGCAGTAAACATGTGATTGCCTCTTTCATCAAAAAACCGAATAACTATACCATAAAGCTTACTTCAAGATATAACAGGGCTTACCATGCCGGAGGTGCCAACGGGCTTATTGATGGCATACTTGGCAGCGAAAACTGGCGCAAAGGCGACTGGCAGGGCTATCAGTCACAGGATTTTGAGGCAGTAATCGATTTGCAGAAGAACATGAAAGTGAACGATATCTCAGCGCGATTCCTTCAGGACAGCCGTGCCTGGATACTGATGCCAACCAAAGTTGAGTATTATGTTTCTGAAGATAATGTGAACTTCACACTTATACAGACAGTTGAGAACACCATTAATCCAAAAGACGATGGGTCGATAATAAAAAGCTTTGATGTACACATAAGCAAGATCAAAGCCCGTTACGTAAAAGTAAAAGCCTATAATTTTGGAAAATTACCGGAATGGCACCAGGGATTTGGCGGCGATGCGTTTATTTTTATTGATGAGATAACGGTTAAGTAGTTGATGGTTGTTAGTTGTCGGTTGTCAGACCAACAGCCGATAAATCCAACAACTAACAACCATCAACCGACAACTATTTCTCCTTAACCGGAAACATCAGCGATGCCACTACAGCCACAACAAGTACTCCTCCCACCACCATTAGCGAATGTGGCGAAGAGATATGGTAGAACGGACTTAGGAGCATTTTTACACCTATGAATGCCAATATTACCGCAAGGCCATAATGCAGCCTGCTGAACATGTGCATGAAATTGGCCAGTAAAAAATACAATGCCCTTAGTCCTAATATTGCAAAGATATTTGAGGTGTAAAGGATAAAAGGGTCGTTTGGCGCAATCGCGAAAATAGCAGGGATAGAATCTACAGCAAAAATCAGGTCGGTAAACTCGATAACGGCAACCACAACCAATAGTGGTGTCGCCAGCCTTTCGCCATTTATTTTTACAAAGAACCTGTCTCCTTCATAATTTTTGGTCACTTTAAAAAAACGGTAGATAACACGTGCACCCGGACTTTTGGAAAAATCCTTGTTTTCGTCATCATCCTCGTGGGCTGTCCATGACTTGATGCCTGCTACAATCAAAAAGAGGCCAAATGCCGAAAGAACAACATTGATCTCTCTTGGCTTACCGAAAATATCGATAGGTGGCAGATAGGTCATGTTAATAAGCTCTACACCGGTAAAGATAAATATGGCGCGGAACAGCAATGCCCCTATGATTCCCCAGAACAATACTTTATGGTGCAGGTGCTTTGGCACGTTAAAGAAACCAAAGACCAGTATGAATACGAAGAGATTGTCTACCGAGAGGGCTTTCTCAATCCAGTAGGCGCTCTGGAACTGTGTAAACTGTTCAAAGCCCATAACATAATAAATAACCCCACTGAATAGCATGGCTAATGATATCCACACTATCGACCATGTAAGTGCCTCTTTGTTAGACACCACATGGCTGTTCTTGTTGAAGACACCTAAATCCAGAAGCAGCATTACTACAATAACTATCGAAAATGCAGCCAGCACTCCCGGGTGGTTTATCAGGTGATCCATAGGTATTTATTATTTATTAGTCCAATTTTTCGGTTAGCTTGCTAAACACAGTTTTGGCATCTTTGCCTTCATACAAAATACTGTAAACGGCATCAATAATAGGCGTTTTAGCCTCATATTCCTTATTCAGGTTATAGGCACTCTTCGTTGCATAGTAACCTTCGGCAACCATGCTCATCTCCATCATGGCCGATTTTACGGTATATCCCTTGCCTATCATGTTACCAAACATCCTGTTTCGCGAGAACACAGAGTATCCTGTAACCAACAAGTCACCAAGATATGCCGAATTATTGATATTACGCTTCATCTTATGCACTTTACGGATGAATTTCTTCATCTCACGGATAGCGTTGCTCATCAGCAAAGCCTGAAAGTTATCTCCATAGCCAAGTCCATGTGCGATACCGGCCGCAATAGCATAAATATTTTTTAGCATGGCAGCATATTCCGTGCCAACAATATCATCAGATGTTTTTGTTTTTATATAATGGCTGTTCAGGTGCTTGCCCATTATCTTAGCCCTTTTCTCGTTACCGCAGGCAATGGTAAGATAAGAAAGACGCTCCAACGCTACCTCTTCGGCATGGCACGGACCGGTAATAACACCAATGTTATCATAAGGGATATCATACTTATCATGAAAATGTTCCCCTACAATAAGACTGGTTTCAGGAACAATACCCTTAATGGCCGAGAATATTACCTTGTCGTCCAGGCTTACCGTAAGCTTTTCAAGCTCCTGGCTTAAAAATGCCGATGGTATAGCAAATATTACATAGTCGGCATAGGCCACAGCTTCATTGATATCGCTGGTAAGTAAAAGCTTATTGGTATCAAACTCAACAGAACTCAAGTAGTTTGGATTGTGCTTTTGCAATTTCAAATGCTCAATTGCGTCGTTATTTCGCATATACCATGCAATCTGCGGCACATTGGAGCACAGCATTTTAGCAATAGCTGTCGCCCAGCTTCCACCGCCTATAACAGCGAACTTAGGAGTATCACTCATGTTTTATTAGTGTTTGAAAGGCCAAAAATACTTAAAAATAAGTAAATCTGTCCTTCATTTACATTCAATACGTTACCAGTAGAAAAATTTCATTAAGAAAATATTAACATTTAATTATGATGCAGCCATACAATGTAATCACTCCGGCAGCCGTTATTCATAAGACTTCTGTTGACATTGGGGGTGTACAACATAAGGTTAATAAAAATTTTTTGTTTTTGGTGTTTAAAAGGCATTCAGGTTACAATACTGAATGCCTTTTATTTTTTATATTAATAGCTCATCTCTACAATAGCCCTAACCTTCTCAGGTGTAATATTCTGGCGTTCGCCAAGGCCTTTCCATCCGCGCTCTTCAAAACGTTTCACAATAAAGTCGGCTGTCTTGTCAAAATCAGCAGTATAGTTTGATATTTTGGTCTCCATCCCCATTGTATGGAAAAATGTTACCGTTTTCTCAATGGCTTGCAAAGCTGCTTTGTCGGTATCTGTTTCGGAGATATTCCAAACCCTTCTACCATACTGTGCAAGCTTATCTTTTTTGGTTTCAAACATAACACGGTACAGGTTCGGGCCAATGATTGCCAGCGTTCGGGCATGGTCAATTTCATATAAAGCCGTCAGTTCGTGGCCTATCATGTGCGTAGCCCAGTCGGTAGGGACACCTTTCTGGATAAGTCCGTTCAAAGCCATAGTAGCACACCACATAAAATTGGCTGCCAGTTTATAATCCGATGGCGTTTCGGCAACACCCGGACCAATTTCGATAAGGGTCTGCAATATCCCCTCGGCGATCCTGTCCTGTAGCATGGCATCGTGCGGGTATGTCAGGTATTGTTCTAAAACGTGGGTGTAAGCATCTATGATTCCGTTCTGCACCTGGCGTTTTGGTAACGAAGCCACAGTTTCAGGGTCGCATATTGAAAACACAGGAAATACAGCAGGACCTCCAAAGCTAAGTTTCTCCTGAGTTTTATTGATTGTGATAACCGAACCGGAATTCATCTCACTCCCTGTTGCCGGAAGCGTAAGCACGGTACCAAAAGGAATGGTATTGCCGAGTATCCTGATCCTTTTTACCAATATATCTACCGGGTCGCCTTCAAATTTAGCTGCAGCCGAAATGAACTTTACTCCGTCAATAACCGATCCTCCGCCCACAGCAAGGATAAAATCGATTCCTTTTTCGCGCACTATCTCAACCGCTTTCATGGCTGTTTCAAAACGCGGATTAGGCTCAATACCACCAAACTCGGTAATATCGAAGCCTGCAAGGGCCTCGGTAACCTGTTTGTGTACTCCGTTATTAAAGATGCTTCCTCCACCATAAGCCAAAAGTACTTTAGCGCCTTTAGGTATAAGAGAAGATAATTTAGCAATCTGGCCCCTGCCAAACACATAGTTCACAGGGTTATAATATTCAAAATTCAGCATGATTTTATAAAAATTTACCCAAAGGTACGAAATAGGTCAATTGAGTCTGATAAAGTATTGTTAAGCGTTTTTAAGAGTTAACCGACACATTTTCGTTCCTGACCTCATAAAATTTTCTGGTATCAAAACCCGCCGTATGTTTGTATCAGATTTAAGATTGGTTGGTTGATTGGTTTATCGCTTGCTGCTGCCCCCACAGTACAGGCAAAATTAAAAAACAGATTATTTGCCCCCATAAATAGGCTGTTACATAAAAAATCCTGAGTATTGGTTCTCAGGATTTTTTATTTGTTGTAATTCAAAGATCTGGAATATTTACCGACACTTTTTCACCCTTTACCTCATAAAATTTTCTGGTATCAAAACCCGCTGTATGTTTGTATCAGATTTAAGATTGGTTGATTGGTTTATCGCCTGATGCTGCCCCACAGCGCAGGCAAAATTTTACACAAAACAGATTATTTGCCCCCATAAATAGGCTGTTACATAAAAAATCCTGAGTGTTGGTTCTCAGGATTTTTTATTTATGCTACTTCTTATAAAAGAGATTATGCTCTATGTACTGCCAAACTTTGTGCGATAATAATGGCTGTACATTCTTACCTTCTTTTATACCATTGCGAATGAATGTACTCGATATCTCTACCACAGGCGCATCGATCATGTGGATGTGCGGGTGGCTTTCAAATTCAGGATTTACTGCCTCTGTACTTATTCTGGGATAAACATAGATATGGTGATTTTGAAGCAGTACCTCATAATTTTTCCATTTGTGGAGTGAGTTGAGGTTGTCTTCGCCCATTATCAGCGAAAATTCATGTGTTGGGAATTTCTCCTGCAAATGCGCCAGCGTGTTTACCGTATAATTCGGCTGCGGCAGGCGAAATTCGATATCGCTTGGTTTTAGCTTTGGGTAATCTTCCGTAGCCAGAAACACCATCTGTAAGCGATGATGATCCTCCAGTAGGGTACTTTTCTTTTTTAGTGGGTTATGTGGCGTTACCACCATCCATATCTGTTCAAGGCCGCTGTATTCGGCCATGTGGTTGGCAATAATAAGATGCCCGGTATGTATGGGATTAAATGTCCCGAAGTATAACCCTACTTTCATAGTATTAGAATCTTTTGTCATTCTGCTTCGCGCCGTTCAGAATGACAAACCGCGACTAAAAAATCGCGGTCATTATATAATTAATCTGCTAAAAACTGCTTTACAAGCTCGTAAGCTTCGCCTTTGGCAGTATCAAGATCATAGTTCTTTATGATGGTATCAAACTGGGGTGCCGTTGCCAGCTCTACCGATGCTTTTGCGATACGCATGTTTATCTTATCATCGCTTTCGGTACTGCGTTTTTTAAGACGTATCTTCAGTTCGTCAATGCTTGGCGGCTTTACGAATACAGCCAGTGTTTCTTCGGGGAATTTTTTCTTGATGCGAAGGCCTCCCGCCACATCAATATCAAATATCACATTTTTGCCTTCTGCCCAAATGCGTTCTATCTCGGTTTTAAGCGTGCCATAAAAGTTGTCTCGGTACACTTCTTCCCACTCTACAAAATCGTCATGCTTAATGTGCTGCTTGAATTCCTCAAGCGTGATAAAATGGTAATCTTTACCGTTAACCTCACCGTCGCGTGCCTCACGTGTTGCTGCCGAAACAGAAAAAGCAAGATTAAGATCCTGCTGTCCCAGCAAATGTTTTACTATCGTTGTTTTTCCCGACCCTGATGGCGCCGAGAACACTAATAATTTTCCTTTTTTCATTCTCTATCTTTTGCCTGATGCCTTTTGGCTATTGCCTAAAGTACATTCAGCACCTGTTCTTTAATCTTTTCAAGCTCATCTTTCATCTGCACTACCAGCTTTTGCATTTTGGCGTGGTTCGATTTAGAGCCCATGGTATTTATCTCACGGCCCATCTCCTGGGTAATAAAGCCAAGCTTACGTCCGTTAGCTTCAGTTCCCGCAAGGGTTTCAATAAAATAGTTCAGGTGGTTTTCAAGGCGCACCTTCTCCTCGGTAATATCCATTTTCTCAAGATAATAGATAAGTTCCTGCTCAAAACGGTTTTCATCCACAGTCACGGTAAGCTCGTCTATTGCAGTGCGAAGCCTTGCTTTTACATTAGCAATACGCTCACCGTCAAGAGAAACGGCTTCATGCATCAACGCCATGATATTGGCAATACGCGAAAGAAATTCTTTCTCTAATGCAACACCTTCGCTCGTCCTGAAACTCTGTATGTTTCCTAACGCCTGCTCTATTACGCCTTCAATATTTCCCCATTCGTTAGGGTCGATCTCCTCGCGTTCTGTTTTAAGGGCATCCGGCATACGCACGGCCATCTTCATCAGTTCGGTAGGATCTGCATCAGGAATAACATTCTGCATTTGTGCTATGTAAGCCTTAATGATCGGGGCATTGATCTTAGATGAGGTTTCTTCGCCGGTAACTTCTACAAACAGCGAAAAATCTATTTTTCCGCGTTCCAGCTTTATGCCTATCTTGTTGCGAAGGCCAAGTTCCATCTCACGAAAAGACGATGGCATCCTTACGCTCACATCAAGGCCTTTGCTGTTAAGCGATTTAATTTCTACGGTAATCTTTTTTGTAGGCAATTGTAAAGAAGCTTTACCAAAGCCTGTCATCGATTGTATCATGTAAAAAATTTAGTGCGACAAAGTTAAGAAAAATATATTGGCCGAAAGTTTAAAAGTCGAAAGTCATAAAGCCTGTTGAATATTCATTATACTCTCCTGTGACTTTACGACTTTCGACTTGATGGCTTATTTATATCGTTAGACGTTGCACTGCAACGTCTCTACTACGTTATTGAAGCTTCCTTTCGACTTGATGACTTTATCACTTTCGACTAAGGTCTATTTCACCTCTTTGATGGCGCTGCTTTCTATCCAGCCCACACTATCATCGGCAAGTTCTATTTTTTTCCAGTTGTCTACGGTTTCCAGTATGTAAACCTTAGTTCCTTCATGGAGTACAAAGGCATCTTCGGAATTGTCTGATGGCTCACTCTTAACGGCTACAACCTCGGCAAATACTATGGCCGGGTGCTCTCCTGCAGTAACCGATTTTACGAATACAGCAGATAATACACTTATAACGATTACCAAAAGGGTAACGAACATGGCAAAGAAGAATATCCTTTTAATGACTGTTGTACCTGCAAAATAATAACCTATGAACATCGCAAGGAATCCAAATGCAAAGCCTACCGCAATCCACGCCCAGGTGTCATAATGATATGTTCCCGTTAGATTATAAAGCATCTTAGAAAAACCCACTTTAGGAACTTCTTTGATGTTATCTATCTTCATTTTATTGGCATAGCCAAGGTTTATCTCAGCATCTTTGTAGTTAGGATTCAGCAGCAGAGACTTTTCAAAATTATATATCGACGGCGCTATCTTACCCATCTTGTAATAGGCGTTGCCAAGGTTAAAATACACCTCAGCCGATTCCTTCTTTCCTTTCAGAATATTCTCATACTCTTGTGCCGCTTCAGCAAATTTTTGCTTACGGTACAGTTCATTAGCCTTCTCAAAAACACCCTGTGCAAGGGCTGCCTGTGTAAAGAATATCGTTATTAAAATATATACTAGCTTTTTCATTACTTCTTATAAGTATCGATTTGTTATACAACCTTGCAGGAAATCGAATTATATCTGCTTCTCTAATGCTGTAATTACCGCCACTGCACTCTCATAATCGTTATGCATTGCCGACTCTGATGAGGGTGCGTACCTTGCAAACTCACAGCTGTCCATTATCTTACCGAATTCCGCAACCGTTTCTTCTTTGGCTTTGCGCGATAATAGCAGTTCCTTAATGTTATCCCTGCTCATATCGCCCGTTTCAATGTGAAGTTTAGCTTTCAGGAAATTGTGCAGCGCTTTTTCCAGCGCAAGATAGAAAGCAGCCTTATCGCCAAGTTGCTTTTTAGCTTCGCCAAGGAATTTCTTAGCCAGCTTGTTGCTCTGCCTTATTTTGCTTCCTGTTACATCACTGTCATACGCTTCTTTTTTCTTCCTTCCAAGTATGATGAAAGGTATCAGCAGGAACGGAGCAAACAGCAATCCGTAAAACAGGGCTGAGCCAAAGAAATCGTCACGGCCCATTGGTTTGATAGAACTTTCCAATGCTATAAAGCGAAACGGTTCTGCCGATTTAACTTCTTTCTTGTTCGTATCATCTTTATCGGCACTTTCCGGGTTATCAGACACCTTAAGGACATTAACCATTATCTCATCATGGGTAACGGTTTTATAGCTATGTGTAGCAAGGTCAAACCATGAGAACGACAATGCCTTGATAGGATATTTCCCTTTGTTTTGTGGTACGATCGTATAACTGTCAGAGATACTTCCCTGCATACCAGTCAGCGGCGTAGTAACGTCTTCTTTATGCTCCGGGTCATACATTTCCAGTGCAGCCGGCACCTGTGGCTTCGGCAGCGTAAAAAGCTTAAGGTTACCTTTACCCGCCACTTTTATATCAAGCTGCATGGGCTCACCATTCTTTATGAGCGTAGTCGATGGCTTTACCGTAAAAGTAAAGTTACCTACAGCCCCGGTAAAGTCGGCAGGTTTTCCTTTTTCAGGAAGGGATTTTACATTAATATATTTTTTTCCTGCAGAAACAACCTTATTCGTTGCTACCATTAGTTGTCGCCCAAAGAAATCCCTTCTTCCGTTAGGCACTTCCATAGAAACATCAAGGGTTAGCGGTTCAATTTCAAGCCTCCCGTCTTTTTGCGGATACAATACGGTTTTACGCAACACTACCATGCGGTACTCCTGACCCTGGTAGTTTTCCATTTGCAAAACAAGGTTTTTTATATCAATATTCTGACTCCAGAAGTCGTTATACTGCGGACTCGAAACCTCTTTCCATCCGCTTACCGATGTGGTAGGGCTTACATATATCTTATATACTACCGTTACCGGTTCGTTTACATAGGGAGTAGTTTTACTAACCTCAGCAACAAGGTGTACACCCTGGTCTGCGTTTTGCTGCATTTCCTGCTGATGCTGCTGGTTATTGGCATAAGGGTTAGGGTCGGCACCCGCAATAGCATCGCCAATCTTAATTTTTAAAGGGCTCGTTTTATATTCATACCCATCGATGATGATCGTGGCAGAGCCAATGGTAAAAGTTCCTTTAGCTGTAGGAATAAGAAGGTATTTGTAGCTTTTGCTAAAACTGCGCTTGCCGTTTATCCACGAATTGCTTACCATCTGGCTTGGCCCCGAAACCCTAAAGCCCGGAAACTGCGGCGGCGTGAAGTTATCTCCATCCTGATTCATGGTAAAATCAACAATAAGGCGTTCGTTTATACCCAGCGATGTCTTGCTGGGTACAGCCTTAAATTCTACCTGTTGGGCATATACGCCCTGTACAAAAAGCAATAATAGTAAGATGTATCTTTTCATCGTTCTTTAAATCCTTAACCTGAAAAATATTGCGTTTTTTTAATTACTATGTTATGTATGTCATCCTGATGAAGGAAGGATCTCTCTCATTATTGAGATTCTTCGACTCCGCTGCGCTGCGCTCAGAATGACACGCGACTCTGATATTAGTAGCATAAAGCCAAAAAATGTTACCAGTCTTTCTGCTGATTGTTGTTTGGCCTGACTTTTACTTTTCTGCCATTCACTTTATCCTGAATTTTTTTCTCTTCATTATTCATGGCGTCAAGTAGGTTCTCCATTCGTTGTTTAGAAGGGCTCGGGCCTGCTTCAGGCTTTGGCTGACCTTTGTCTTTCTGGTCGCCATCATCCTTAGGCTCTCCTTTGTCTCCGTCTTTCTTTTGGTCACCTTTATCTTTATCATTCTTGTCCTTCTGGTCACCCTTATCGCCTTTGTTATCCCCTTTATCGCCTTTATCCTTTTGGTCGTTGCCTCCGCCTCCGTTAGGCTGTTGCTGCTTGTTATCCTTATTTTGGTCTTTTTTATCTTTATTATCCTGTGGCGGTTTTTGTGGGGGCGGCGGATTCTTTTTCAGCATTTCTTTTGCCAGTGCATAATTGTACCTCGTCTGATCATCAGAAGGGTTATTACGCAACGCATTCTTATAAGCTTCAACGGCTTCCTGGTAATTCTTCTCTTTCATGAAGATATTGCCAAGATTATGAAAAGCCATGTGCTTTTGCTGCTTTGACCTCGCATTTTTAATCGATTCAATATAAGCATAAGCCGCCTCGGCACTTTGCCCCTGCCTGTAAATAGCATTACCCATGTTATAGGCTGCAGATGATTTTGTAGGCGAATTAGATTTTGATACCCTATAGTCGGCCTCAGCCTCCATATAGTTGTTCTTCTCAAATTCTTTATTCCCCTTTTCCTGATATTTATCTTTTTTAGGTTTAGCCTGCGCAAATGAAAGCACGGTAAATAACAGTAGGCTGTATGTAAATAGTCTCCTCATTATTCTTTCTCATTAAACAGGTTAAGTTTGCTTATCCATGCGGTTTTTCTCTCCAGGAAGAACACATCTATGAACAGCAATAAAAATGCGGCACCAAGGAACCATTGGTATTGAGAATCATATACTGCCATCTGTTTGGCTTCAAATTCTGTCTTTTCCATGTTGCCAAGGGCGTTCTTTACATAGTCAGATACCTCGCGGGTGTTTTTCCCATATACATAGCCCCCTTTAGTAACCGCAGCAATACTCTTTAAATCCTGCGGATACAATTTGGTAACCACTACATTGCCGTCACTATCGCGTTTAAAGCTATCGGTACGGCCATTGGTCTTAAGCGGAATAGGCCCACCTTTTTCGGTACCTACGCCCACTGTTATCAGCTTGATCCCTTTATCTTTTAATGCAAGTGCTGCCTCACGGCTGCCTTCGCCATGGTCTTCGCCATCGGATATCAGTATCACTAGCTTGCTGGTCTGCGGATCATCAAAGTAGGATACCGCCAGTTCCAGCGCATCGCTGATAGCTGTACCCTGAGAAGAAACCATATCGGTATTCATATTTTGCAGAAACATTTTTGCTACGCTGTAATCACCTGTAATAGGCAGTACAGGATAAGCGCTTCCTGCATAAGCTACAATTCCTATCCTGTCGGTACCTAACTGGTTAATAATTTGCGAAACAATCTGTTTTGATTTCTCCAGCCTGTTAGGCGCCATATCTTCGGCAAGCATACTCTTCGATACATCGATTGCAAAAACAATGTCTACACCTTCACGCTTTACCGTTTCGACCTTAGTGCCAATCTTTGGGTTTACCAATGCAATTATGATGCCCGAAAGAGCCAAAATCAGCACTACTAATTTAAGCACGGCTTTAAAGACCGATCTGTTCGGGGTTAGCTTCTTCACCAGTTCGGGATCGCCAAACTCACGCTGTTTTTTCTTCTGCCAATACAAATTAAGCAGAAACAGCAGCACCAATATTGGGATTATGCCCAACAGGTATAAGTATTTTGGTTCGTCTAATTCGTACATACTAAATAAAACTTCTGTAAAGGGTTTTTCTTGCTACTATCTCTGCAAGCAGCAATCCTAATGCCATCCATGCAAACGGATAGAATTTTTCGTCGTAATTATAATATTTCATCTCCTCGATCTCGGTGGTCTCGAGTTTATTGATCTCGTCATAAATAGCCTTCAGCTTGGTCTTAGACGTAGCCCTGAAGTATTTGCCATCGGTTTTTTTGGCAATTTCCTTCATGAGTTCCTGGTCTATCTCTACTTTCATCATTTTGTAAACAAAACTACCATCAGGCTTCTTTGCATAAGGAAACTCAGCATTACCATTAGTACCAATACCTATCGTGTACACCTTGATACCATATTCTTTAGCAATATCGGCCGCCATGCGGGGATCTATAACACCTGAGTTATTCACACCATCGGTAAGCAAGATAATAACGCGGCTCTTAGCCTTGCTCTCCTTAAGGCGGTTTACCGCCGTAGCAAGCCCTACACCAATCCCTGTTCCGTCTTTGAGCACAGTCTCATCATACTTAACCGATTTTATCGCATCTATAACCAATGCCTTATCGCTGGTTACCGGTGTTTTTGTGTATGCTTCACCGGCATATACCACCAGTCCGATACGGTCATTGGGACGTCCATCAACAAATTCGGCTGCAACATCTTTTAGCGCCTCCATACGGTTAGGCTTAAGGTCGCGTGCCAGCATACTTCCCGAAACGTCCATTGCGATAACAATGTCTATACCACGGGTGGTCTTGGTCCGGTTATTAACATCTACCGTTCTTGGTCGTGCCATAGCAACTATAATTGCGCTTAGTGCCAATAACCTCATTGCAAACAATACCGGCTTAAGCCTGCCTAATAGCGATGGCTTTGCCTTAAAAGCATTGAGCGAACTTATCTTTAATGTAGCCGTCTGGTGTTTTCGCGTCCAGATGTACCAGCCTATGGCCAACGGCAGCAGAACAAACAGCCAAAAGAAACCCGGATGTAAAAAAGTAACGTCTTTCATAAATTAATTTACTTTTAGTTCTACGGAGTTCTTTATTCTTTCCAATATCTGCATGGCATATTCATCACCTTCTTTATGCATGATCATAACCTGTTGCAGGCCTTGCTTCTGTTTAAAGAGAAGCATTTCATAATATACCCTCACCGGAGATTTGGTAACCGGGTCCGGCATAGACATGTTACCATAGGCTCTTACCCCGGTTATACCTTTGTCTGTATTAAACTCTTCACTCTTAACCAGTATATTAGTGGCTCCCTGAGCTTCCATGCTTTTTAGCGCAAGCTCCACAGTCATATTAAGGTCTACCTGAACAGTATCTTTATAGGTTGTTGTCGAGACCGTTATATAAAAATTATCGGTCATGGAACCGTATGCAAATATCGCTGCCTCTCTTACTACAGGATTCGCCTTTTTCGTAAGTTCAGCCATCATGGCAGAACGTTTAAGTACCCTTGGCGTTTCTACCATAACTCCCGGGTCGCCATATTCGCTCTTCACCCATTCGCCTTCAAGAAGTTCTTTTGTAGGATGCCCCATGATGTTATCTTTAAGATATTGTGTTCCTAAAGAAGTGACAAGGAATACAACCACAAACGAAACTACAAATGAAACAACGGTTATAATGATCGTTCTTTTCTTTTTCGCTTTCTTTTTTTCCTGCGCATCAAGCCAAAGCTGAGTGTGGATATCATCTTCTTCTTTCTCTTCAGGAATG
The DNA here is from genome assembly GCF_054457175.1 of Flavobacterium hauense. Taxonomy (NCBI): domain Bacteria; kingdom Pseudomonadati; phylum Bacteroidota; class Flavobacteriia; order Flavobacteriales; family Flavobacteriaceae; genus Flavobacterium; species Flavobacterium hauense. The sequence goes on along the minus strand of NZ_JBTKVX010000005.1, from coordinate 11,738 downwards.
CTTCGGTCTATGACTACAATTGTTTTTTCAACCCTTTTCCTGTCCTCGGTAATTTCAAAATCAAGCGGTTTCGACTTGGCGAACTTCACCATATCAGCAGTACGCAAAATCTTTTCGAGCTCTTCAAATGTTTCCTGTGTCAGGTTCATCTTCTTTTTAACCACTGCAGCACGCATGGCCTCAATAAGTTCGCTTGTTGTGCTTTCCATCGCCGGTACATGTATTGCCTCTTCAATATAATTACGGGCAATATCTGTAAGCTGACTGTAATAATCTTTTACAGCACCTTTTTCAAGCAGCTCTTTCTTTTCCAGTTCCTTAAGCTCTCGCGATGCTCTCTCTATCGGGCTGATGATTTCTTCTTTTTTGGCTTTTGCAACAGCAGGTTTTTTACCTTTTTTGCGGTAGTACCATATACCAAAAAATAGTGCCCCCAAGATTACCAGTACAAGCAAAAGCCTTAACCACGGAGACACAGAAGAACTGCTTTTAAGCACGGGCTTAATATCATAGAGTTTCTGTTTGAGGGTATCAACTTTAATGTTGTTCACCTCAACACGCAGTGAGTCAGTCTTAATGCTTTTGTTGTTGATGATAACCGGTAATGATGGAATCACATATTTACCAGAATCAAACTGTGTAAGCCCATATTTTTTTATAAGTTCATACATTGCACCATCCCTGATAGTATCTACAGGGTATGATTCCAGTACCTCCAGCTGTCCAAAGCTCCTGCCTTCAGGAAAACTTACCCTGGAGGCAGTGTCAACTTTTGTTTTTAGCGTAAGATTGAACTGCGAACCAGTTTTTATTTTGGTAGAATCAATACTTGCCTGAACCTGCTTTTGCTGCCCGAAAACAGTAATGGCGGCCAACAGGAAAAGTATGGTATAAAATTTTGTCCTAATCATTTCTTTTTTCTTTTCACCAATGGTTATACTACCTTGACTTAAAATAGCCCAGCAGCTTGGTTACATACGATTCGTCTACCCTGCTGCTCACTGTACCGGCACCGCAGCGGCTAAAGGTTTCTTTAAAATATTTCAGCCTGTCTTGATAGTAAGCGCCATATTGCAGCCTTACCGACTTAGATCCTGTATTTACCAGCATGCTTTTTCCGGTTTCGGCATCAAGCATGTTTACAAGGCCTATGTTTGGCATTTCTTCCTCGCGGATGTCGTATACCCTTACTCCGGTAATATCGTGTCTTTTTGATGCTATCTTTAGGGTATGCTCATAATCGGGCGTTGCCATAAAGTCGGATATCATGAACACGATAGCCCTCTTTTTAAGCACGCCGCTAAGAAATTTAAGCGCCTGGCCTACATCGGTCTTTTTACTTTTTGGCTCAAACTCAATAAGCTCACGGATAATGCGCAACACGTGCGACTTCCCTTTTTTAGGCGGAATGAAAAGCTCTATCTGATCCGAGAAAAGAATAAGCCCAATCTTGTCGTTGTTTTGTGTGGCGCTAAAAGCCATGGTTGCAGCAATCTCGGTAACGATATCTTTCTTGAATTCATTTTTGGTACCAAAGCTCTCCGAACCCGAAACATCTACCATAAGCATCATGGTAAGTTCGCGCTCTTCTTCAAAAACCTTTATATAGGGTTCGTTATAGCGTGCGGTAACGTTCCAGTCTATAGCACGCACGTCGTCGCCAAACTGATATTGGCGCACCTCGCTAAAAGTCATACCCCTACCCTTAAAGGATGAGTGGTACTCTCCCGAGAAGATATGATTGCTCAGCCTCCGGGTCTTTATCTCGATCTTGCGAACTTTTTTTAATATATCTTTTGTATCCATAATTTTAGTCTAAAGTCTAAGGTTCTTAAAGTCATTAAGTGCCGAACACGGACGTTCGACTTTATGACATTTGACTTTATGACCGATTAAGGCACTTCAATCTCGTTAACGATCTTGTTGATGATATCTACAGAAGTGATGTTCTCAGCCTCGGCCTCATAGGTAATACCTATCCTATGACGAAGCACATCGTGCACTACTGCCCTTACATCTTCAGGAATAACGAACCCCCTACGTTTTATAAATGCATAACATTTTGCCGCTGTGGCTAAGTTGATACTACCCCTTGGAGATGCCCCAAAACTGATAAGTGGTTTTAGTTTTTCCAGCTTATATTTTTCAGGATAACGGGTAGCGAATATGATATCAAGAATATATTTTTCTATTTTTTCGTCCATGTATACCTCACGAACAGCTTCCTGCGCACGAAGTATCTGGTCTATAGAAACGACCTGGCTTACTTTTTCAAACGCCCCTTTAAGGTTTTGGCGAATAACCATGCGCTCATCGTCCATTTTAGGATAATCGATAACCGCTTTAAGCATAAAACGGTCTACCTGAGCTTCGGGCAGCGGATAGGTTCCTTCCTGTTCTACCGGGTTCATGGTAGCCATTACAAGGAATGGTTTTTCGAGCTTAAAGGTCTCTTCGCCTATGGTTACCTGTTTTTCCTGCATGGCCTCAAGCAAAGCCGACTGCACTTTGGCAGGAGCCCTGTTTATCTCATCGGCAAGCACGAAGTTGGCAAAAATAGGTCCTTTTTTGATCGTGAATTCATTTTGCTTGATATTATAGATCATAGTACCTACCACATCGGCAGGAAGCAGGTCGGGTGTGAACTGTATACGGCTGAATTTTCCGTGTACTGCCTGGCTTAGCGTATTAATAGCAAGCGTTTTTGCAAGACCCGGCATACCTTCAAGCAGTATGTGCCCCTGGCCCAAAAGCCCTATAAGCAGGCGCTCTATCATATACTTCTGCCCTACGATAACCTTATTCATTTCCATGAATAGCATATCTACAAAAGCACTTTCTCTTTCTATTTTTTCATTAATCGCCCTAATATCGAACGTTGATGTGTTTTCTTCCATATCCTGTAATTTTTTGGAGTGTGAATTTAGCAATGTTAAAGTAACGAAACAAATAGATTTTTAATATTATTCATCTTTGTTAACGAGTTGTTAAAGTAAATCGTATAATGTTACCGAAAGTTAATAGTAGGGTAAAGTCGATTTTTTGAAATAATCTTACAACACATAAATTCGGGCTCACTGCAAATATTTTATATTTGCCCCTTAATTAATTACAGGGCTGCAGCTACGGGGTTCTTCATGCCTGTACTGCCTGCCCTGCTGCAAAATATTGATTAAGCTACCTAATGGGCCTGAAGATCTGCGTTAAAACAGTGAACAGGCCTTTGTTAGTATCTTGAGCATTTATTGTAGCTAACTAAATAATGATTTCATTATTTTTATAGGCATAAAACATTATTTCCTACTATGGATATTACATTATCGCCCATAATTGCCGGCGCCATGAACTGGGGCGTATGGCAGGCCAATTTCACCACTTCGCAAATGGCCCAAATGATACACTCCTGCCTGGACCATGGCATTTCTACCTTTGACCACGCCGATATTTACGGAGGCTACACCACCGAAGCTGAATTTGGGAAAGCTTTTACCCAAAGTAAAATAGCCCGCGAAAAGATACAGTTGATATCAAAATGCGGCATCCAGCATACCATTGGTAACAGGCCAACCAGGGTAAAACACTATGATTATTCCAAAGAATACATACTGTGGAGTACAGAGAATTCGCTAAAATTCCTTCAGACCGATTATCTTGATTTGCTGTTATTGCACCGCCCCAGCCCACTGATGCAACCCGACGAAATTGCCGAAGCAGTAGAAAAACTGAAAAAAGAAGGAAAGATAAAGGCCTTTGGATTGTCTAACTTTACCAATAGCCAAACCGACCTTATCCGCTCAAGGACTGAAGTATTTGGTAATCAGATAGAATTTTCGGCTACTCATATTGACCCAATGCTCGATGGCAGCCTTGATTATATGATAGTCAACACTATAAAACCTATGGCATGGAGTCCCATAGGCAGTGTATTCAAAGAACATAATGACCAGACACACCGCTTGAAATTATTGATGGCAGAACTGGTAGCTAAATATAATGTTAGTGCCGATGTTATTCTGCTTGCCTGGATAATGCAGCATCCGGCAGGTGTAGTTCCTGTATCGGGCTCTACAAGTGCAGAAAGATTTAAGAACCAGATGAAGGCTGTAAACCTGAAACTTGAGCTCGAAGACTGGTTTGCGATATGGACAGAGAGTATTGGGAACAAAGTCCCTTAATAGTCAAACATTGAAAGTAATAAAGTCTAAAGCAAGCTTAAATACTGCAGTAGAGATGTTGCATTATAACGCCTGACAATCGAAAAATCCAAATTATCTAAATATCTAACCTCCACTATAAATGAAAACAGCATTAATAACAGGCGCAACCAGCGGTATAGGCCGTGCCACAGCCCGATTATTGGCAAAGAACCATTATAAGCTCATCATCTGCGGAAGGCGCGAAGACCGCCTAGCCGAATTGCAGGATGAATTCTCGGCATTGACTAAAGTGCATACACTGAACTTTGATGTTCGCCATAAAAAAGAGGTGGCGCAATCCATACAATCAATCCCAAAAGAATTTGCCAATATAGATGTGCTTATTAATAATGCCGGCAATGCGCATGGGCTCGATCCTATTGAAAATGGTGATGTGCACGATTGGGATGCAATGATCGATATTAATGTAAAAGGACTGCTGTATGTTTCTAAAGAAATTATTCCCGGAATGGTAGACCGCCGAAGCGGGCATATTATCAACATAGGCTCGATTGCCGGTAAAGAAACATACACCAACGGCAACGTATACTGTGCAACAAAACACGCTGTAGACGCCATAAATCAGGGCATGCGCATGGACCTGAACCAATACGGCATACGTGTTGGAGCCATTAATCCCGGTATGGTAGATACCGAATTCAGCGAGGTGCGCTTTAAAGGCGATACTGAACGCGCTTCAAATGTCTACAAAGGTTTTGAGCCGCTTAAACCCGAAGATATTGCCGATGTTATACACTTTGTGGTTTCAAGGCCGTATCATGTAAATATCGCTGACCTTTTGATTTTGCCTACGGCTCAAGCGTCAGCGACAATTGTAAATAAAAAATTGTAAGTTTTATCACCTGCAAGGTCTTGGAGACCTTGCAGGTGTAATTTAAACCTACAAGGTTTCGAAAAACCTTGCAGGTTCCGGAATCACCAATTAAAATGATTAACAAAAGGCTGCTTATTAAGAATTTACTCGCTCACAATGATGAGAGCAGCTTTTATGACAAAAAGCGCCAACTGAACCTGCATACCAAAGAAGGTAAGGCAAAGTTTGTAAAGCATATTTGTGCACTGTCTAATTCGAATCCCGAGAACAATTCATACATCGTTGTTGGTGTAGAAGATCATGACAACGAGATACTGGGCACCGACTTTTATGATGACAGCCGCATACAGAACCTGGTTAACGCTTTCCTTGAAAATCCGCCTACAATACAGTATGAGAATATCCCCTTCCCTAACCTGCCAAAAGACAAGGTTATAGGACTGGTTACCATAAAGCCAAAAAGCGGCACTTCCTATTTTAAGAAAAATGTATATACCATACCCGCCGGAGCCATATTCCTGAGGCGTGGCAGCAACTCGATTCCGTTAGAACCGGGCATGGATGTTACTAATAACAACCGAAATGCTGAAACTGTGTATGGCATAGAAAACAGCTCCCGAAACAGCATAGAACATACACTTGAAGGGGTTATGGATTTTGTAACCAATCGCCACAAAGACATGACAGCCAAATACAAAGTATTCAAAGAGCTCTTTGTAGTATGTTGGGCGGGGCATAAGAAAGTAGTAAAAGGACAAACTTACTATTCGCGTGTTGATATAGAGTTGATAAACGAACAGATCAAATTATTCTATTCAACACTGGACGAAGTAAGTATCAGTTATAGTGAAGACAGTTTTTCGATTACCGAATATGTGGCTCTTGGCCTTAATGATAAAACGAGCTTTTATGCGTTGGAACAGGTAAACATAAGTTTTCAGGAGAATGGATACTACAAGATGGACTCGGTATTGCTTTTTGACCCTCCGCAGTACAACCGCAAGATGATGTATCATATTTACAATGCAAACATTGCATTGCTGAATAAGCTCGAAAAAAGGATTCCCCTGACCGAACGGGAGCAAAAAGATTTGCTCAACCTCCCTTCTACCCTCATGATTTGCCATTTAAACGGCTTTACTGAAGCAAAACAAAAACTTGCAGAAGCAAAGCCACTGCTGAAAGAATGGCCCGATGACCAGGCTTATATTTCGTTTAAAGAAGCCATGCGTGTATTACGCAAAATGAAATATGATGTATAAAAAAACCCGAACTGATAAACAGTCCGGGTTTCACTCTCAAAAAAATTAAATCATTACTGCTTTATTATCTTGTAATTAGCGCTACCTGTGTCGGTAGTTACCTTTACAAAATAGATTCCGCTATTCAGCGCGTTGGTATCAATTATTTCAGTATTTACCGAAAGACACAGCCTGCCATTGATATCATAAACCGCAACCGATTGCAGGTTGCCCTGTGTCACCTTAACATGAAAGCGGTCTTTTACTGGGTTAGGATATAATGTCGCTATCGCAGGAGCATTTTCGTTAAGCCCTGCTGTTGTCATAACTTTAGTTTCTGCTGTATTAGTCATGATAACAGGGTTAAAGTCAAAATAAATACCTGCCTGGTTATACACGGTATCTCCTAATCCAAATTCAGCCGTAGGTTTTATCCTGTAGGTCACAAAGCCATGACTCCCCTGCTCATCTGCATTTTTAAAAGGCAGCTGTATATCCGGGAAAAAGAATTCCAGTTCACCACCCGTGCGCTTTATGGTATAATCAGGATGGCTGGCGGTTACCATCTCGAAAGTATCCCAATCCAGCAATTCGTCAAGCGTATCCTCAAGCCTGATATTTATCGCATCGCCATTTCCTTCATTCTGGAAACGGATGGTATAGGTCAGATAGTCATCTGCCTGATCTTCGGTTATCTCTGCTCCTTCGTGAACAACGATTTCGTTTGGATCGTAAGAATTCACAATTACCTGATCCATACTATTGGTATTATTAAACAAATAAGCATCGTTTGGTATCTCTGACAGAGCAGCTTCAAAATGTACCGTTTCTCCTCCCATATTCACCGGAGGCGCTTTTGTAGTAAATGTGAGCAGACTTTGCTTGTTGCCAACAACAGTACCAAAATCAATGGTCACTATATTACCGCTTACTGTAGCCGGCAATTGAGACGAAACGTAATCTAATCTGTCATTATCAAAGGTAAAGGCAACAGTAACATTCTCATTTATTACACCGCCATAATTTTGTACGACTACTATGTCTTTTGCATCAAATCCCGGTCTTGGATAAACAATAGGGATGATCTGTACCGACAGATTATTTACCGGTGTGGGCTGCGGAAGGCAATGTTCGATAGTAATTTCGTTAATTTCTTCATCAAATACAACGTCCTGTGTCAGTAGAGGTATTGCAGGGAATTCAATTCCGGAAGATACCTGAAGGCTCAGTGAGTTAGTGCCATCGGGAATGTCATATAAAGTATATTCCCCCTGTTCGTTAGCATAAACGCTATATGCATACGCACCATTTATACTAACTGCCACTGATGCTCCGGCAAGCACAGAATCAGATTCGTTACATATATCGTCTCCATTTGCATCATATCTAACAACACCATGAACTAAATTGTTGAACGTAATATCTGTAGAGAAATAGAAGGGTCCGGACCAGGCACTCTTATTCTCAGGCCCGCATACCGACCTTACATAAAACTTATAAGCCCCGGGTGTCAGGTTGGCAATAACAAAAGGATTAGCGTTTGCCGCTATGCCTGCTATTCCCGTGGGTACAGCAGGGGCAGGTAAAACCTCAATTTCCCATGAAGTCGCAACAGCCTGCTCTATCCAGCCTAAAGCAACAGAAGTATCGGTTATACTCGCCACATACAGGTTTGTAGGTGCATAGCAGGCGTTTGTAACCGTAAAATCATCAATAATCCATCTGTCCTGATTGTCTCCTTCCATAACAAAGGCAATACGCACAGGAGTTCCGGCCATATTTTGTGGTATGGCTATTACTTTTTCAGTCCATTGTTTTTGCTCCGGATTCATCTGAAGCTCAGTATAGGTGCCAAGCAAATAAACGGGATCAGGATTAAAGCCTGTAGTCAGGTCTGTATCTCCCGGAATGGCATATATCTTATAGATACTGCCCTGGTCTTCGTCGAGGGTAAGTCTTGACTGAAACTTAACCTGTGAATTGATCTGTGGATTGATAATAGGCGAAATAAGCCAGTCTTTAGGTACGGGTCCCGCAGGGGATACATTCTCTTTGTGCAAAAATGCAGCATGATTGCCACCGAATGGAGGCTGGTCTACAACATTGCCCACAGATTGTGTCCACGTAACAATTGGTCCAAACTCGTTAATCACAACCCATCCGGGAGGAGCTTCGGGCATGTTTGGCCCGGGTGAAACCCATGGAGATTCAAACCCTTCAACCGGTGTCTGCGCATAGCTGCACAGCGACACCATTGCCATGACGGCAAGTAAAGTTTTTTTCATAGTTTATAAATGTTTAAGTTTAAGTGCTTTAAAGTTAATGAATATTTAAATTACTTCTTAAAATAAGTAAAGACCTACATCTTTTTAACCTGTTTTTTCGATAAACGGTACTTTTTGGCAGACCAAAACAATGAAGTCCATTGCTTTTTAATTTTTTCGTAAACTTGTAGTATGAGCAGGACATTAGTTATAGGCGATATACATGGCAGCTATAAGGCAGTACTTCAACTGCTTGAGCGCGCAAAAGTTACCACATCCGACAGGCTTATCTTTTTGGGCGATTTTGTAGACGGATGGGGGCAATCGCCCGAGGTTATCGATTTACTCATAAACCTCAAGGGCACCCATCATTGTATATTTATGCGTGGCAATCACGACGATCTGCTACTGCAATGGCTGCAATCGGGTACCTATAACGACGAATGGTTTAACCACGGTGGCCGCCTGACGACCGAAAACTACAATGCGCTGACTCCTGAAAAAAGACAATTGCACATACTTTTTCTTGAAAGCCTGGAAGACTACTTTCTTGATGATGACAACCGTCTTTTCATTCATGCCGGATTTACCAACCTCAACGGTGTAAATCACGAGTACTTTAAGCGCATGTTCTACTGGGAGCGCACACTCTGGGAAACAGCCCTCGCGCTAGACAAAACCATGGAACGCACACACCCTAACTACCCTAAGCGCTTTACGCTTTACAAAGAGATATTCATAGGCCATACACCTGTAACACGTATAGGGCAGACGGTTCCTGTAAACATGGCCAACATCTGGAATGTTGATACCGGTGCGGCCTTTATGGGCCAACTAACCATTTTGGATGCTGACACTAAAGAATACTGGCAAAGCGACCCCGTTCATACCTTATATCCCGAAGAAAACGGAAGGAACTAGCCTGCAGTGGTCGGTAGCAGTAGGCAGTTACCCCTAAAACAAAAATGTTAGTGTTACGTTAAATTGAACTGCAAAAAAATAACGACAAGGCATTCTTTGTAAATTAGTAGTTACAACAAACTACGAATGACACTTTTAGACCAATACCATCATGTACGCAGGCATACAGAATATATCTGTTCGCTACTGCAGCCCGAAGACCATGTACCGCAGCCGGTACCTTTTGTGAGCCCGCCCAAGTGGCATCTTGCACATACTACCTGGTTTTTCGAGGAATTTCTGCTTAAACCACACCTTCCGGGCTACAACGTGTTTAACGACGATTTCAGCTATCTTTTCAACAGCTACTACAACAACGTAGGTAAAAGGGTGCAGCGCAACAACAGGGGCGCTATAACGCGCCCTGCAACAGCAAGCATCATAGAGTACCGCCACTATGTAGACATGCACATGGAATTACTGTTGCAGCTTAAAGCCGGACATACTGATATTCATGACCTGATCGAGCTGGGCCTTAACCACGAGCAGCAGCACCAGGAGTTATTGTATACCGATATTAAGTATATCCTCTCCTGCAACCCTATTTCCCCCATATACAATGAAGATATTTCGTGGGAAAGCCAGCATAACATCGAAGAAGATTTTGTAACCGTTGAAGAAGGGGTTTATGAGATTGGCTTTTCGGGCGATAGTTTCAGTTTCGACAATGAGCACAACCGCCATAAAGTATACCTCAACCAATTTGAAATTTCAAAAGCATTGGTAACCAATGGGGAATACCTGGAATTCATCGAAGCTGGCGGTTATAGCGACTTTAACCTTTGGCTTGATGAAGGCTGGAGCTGGGTCAATGAAAACAATATTAGCGCGCCGCTCTACTGGCATAAAGCCGATGAGGGATGGCAGCACTTTACCTTATCGGGCATGCAGGAGCTTGATGCGGATGCCATGCTAACGCATATCAGTTTTTACGAAGCTCAGGCATTCGCCGAATGGAAAAAAATGCGCCTGCCAACAGAAGCAGAATGGGAAGCAGCATCACACAACCTCAACTGGGGCCGAAGATGGGAATGGACACACAGTGCCTATCTGCCCTATCCGGGATTTGCAAAGCCCGATGGTGCCGTAGGCGAATACAACGGCAAATTCATGATCAGCCAAATGGTACTCCGCGGGGCATCTTGTGCCACCCCCGACGGGCATAGCCGCAATACTTACCGAAACTTTTTTCATCCTGACGAACGCTGGCAGTTTAACGGCATTCGTCTTGTAAAACAATAATATATGAAGATAGCACTATACAGCCATTTTGCCGAAGATGTCCTTAACGGGCTTACCGCCAAAGACAAACAACTTTCCTCTAAATATTTTTATGACAACGCAGGAAGCCGCATCTTTATGCAGATCATGCAGATGCCCGAATATTACCCAACAGCCTGTGAGTTTGAAATTCTCTCGCAGCAATCAGGTGCGATATTTGACAGGGTTCATTTTACCAAAAAGTTCAATATAGTGGAATTTGGCAGCGGCGACGGATCGAAAACCAAACAGCTGCTAAAGGTCTTTCTTGAAAAAGGAGCCGATTTCACTTACATTCCCATAGATATTTCGCAGGAGGCGAATGACGCTCTTGAGCAGAACATGAAACTGGCCCTGCCCAATCTTGACATACAGCCGCGTACCGGCGATTATTTTGATGTGCTGAATGAGCTTTCGGCTACGGGAGTGCCCAATCTTTTTCTCTTTCTTGGCGGAAACATTGGTAATTATAAAAGACCGGATGCCCTTGACTTACTTAAAAAATTCAATGCCGATATGAACGTAGGTGATATGCTGCTTATGGGCATGGACCTCCAAAAGAATCCGCGTACCATCCGTAATGCCTATGACGATCCACACGGCATAACACGTACATTTAACATGAACCTGCTAAACCGCATAAACCGTGAGCTGGACGCTGACATAAACCTTGACCAGTTCGATTTTTATTGCGACTATAATCCGCAAAATGGTGAGGTTAACAGCTATTTGGTAAGCCTTAAAAAACAGCATTTTCACAGTACCGTCCTCAACACCACATTTCATTTTGAAAAGGATGAGCTGATCTGGACCGAACTTTCAAAAAAATACAGCTTTGCAGAGATAGAAGCCTTGGCAAAAGCATCAGGATTTGAGGTCGTAAACAACTTTATGGACTGCAGGCACTATTTTACCGATACTTTGTGGGTAAAATAGTTTTGAGCTATTGGTTTATGAAACACATCCATCCCGAAAGTTATCG